>NZ_CP004389.1 GCF_000300235.2 Thalassospira xiamenensis M-5 = DSM 17429
ACATGCTGCAAACAGGATCGGTTGCATGTTCTGCTTGATCCGACGTTCTGTGATTATGCTGGTGCTTTTTATGATGATGCTCAGACATGGTCTGCTTCCTGCTGTTATGCCTCAATGTCACTGCGGTTTATCAATGTCCTGAGTGATCGTGACTGTGCGCCTTGGCCGATTGGTTTATCCGGTTTGACAGGAACTGAATAGCCCCTGGAATTGTAGACACCCGGTTTGATCAGATTTTTCGTCTTTCGAATTCGACGGGTGACAACATCCCGTTGGTACTATGTTTGCGCTTCGGGTTGTAGAACATTTCTATGTAATCGAAGACATCCTGACGTGCCTCATCCCGTGATTTATAGACCCTGCGGCGGATGCGTTCGCGTTTAAGCAAGTTGAAGAAACTTTCGGCAACAGCATTGTCATAACAGTTCCCACGGCGGCTCATACTATGTTCAAGATTGTGCTGACGAAGGAAAGCTGCCCAGTCGATGCTGGTATATTGGGAACCCTGATCAGAATGGATCAGCACCCTGTTCTTTGGCTTTCGCCGCCAGACGGCCATCAGCAAGGCTTGCAGAACAACCTCTGTATCTTGTCGCTGCTTCAATGCCCAGCCAACCACCATGCGGGAATAAAGGTCAATTACGACGGCAAGATACGCAAATCCTTCCTGTGTCTTGATATAGGTGATATCGGTCACCCAAACGGTATTTGGTCTGGCGGTATCAAACTGCCGATCCAGTTTGTTGTCAGCGACGACAGCCGGTTTGCGGCCATATTTGCCGGGACGCTTCTTGTAACCGATCCGGGCGCGTATGCCTGCATTGCGGGCCAGTCGGGCAACACGGTTCGGACTGCAACTCTCTCCCATATCCAGCAGATCATCATGGATTTTGCGGTAGCCATATACCTGACCGCTGTCTTCCCATATCTGGCGAACAAGCGCGGTCTGCCTTTGATCTTCCAGAAACCGGGCGCTGTGTGGTTTCTTCTGCCAAGCATAAAAGCCACTGGGATGAACCTGCAAACACCGGCACATGGTGCGCACCGAGTAGACCCGGCGATGCTGGTCAATAAACGCGTACCTCATTTTGCATCCCTGGCGAAGTACGCGGTTGCCTTTTTTAGAATATCGCGCTCCTCGGTGATCCGGGCGAGTTCTTGCTTCAGGCGGCGTATCTCGGATGATTGTTGATCAGCTTCAGCAATCGTATCAGGGGACTTGCTGAACTTCTTCTTCCACACATACAGGGAATGTGTGCTGACACCGAGACGAGCAGAAACTTCCGCTACTGAGTAGCCTCGTTCTGTAATCTGGCGAACGGCATTGATTTTGAACTCATCGGTAAAATGACTCTTGGGCATCGTAAACTCCTTGCCTCACTTTATAAGTGATGGGGTGTCTACAATTCCAGGGGCTATTCACCTTTTTGGTAGAAAGTGGTGTCTCTGATTGGTGAGGAGCACTTTATGAGTGATCTATTCTGGCTTTCCCGTTCTCAGTTGCAGCGTATTGAGCCCTGTTTCCCACAGGCTCACGGGGTTCCTCGTGTTGATGATCAGCGCGTTGTTTCCGGGATCATCCATGTCATTCGCAACGGTCTTCGCTGGCGTGATGCCCCAAGGGAATACGGGCCGCACAAGACGCTCTATAACCGCTTTGTACGCTGGAGCCGATTGGGTGTCTTTGATCGTATATTCTCTGCGATTGCAGCCGAGAACGGCGAGCCTGAACAGTTGATGATCGACGCCACACATCTGAAGGCACACCGCACGGCGGCCAGCCTGCTTAAAAAGGGGATGTTCCCCGCCGTATCGGGAGAACGAAAGGTGGCCTGAATTCCAAGCTGCATGCCATCGTCAATGAGCACGGCAAGCCACTTGTCCTGCTGCTAACCGAAGGTCAGATGAGCGATCATCTTGGCGCAAAGCTTATGTATGAAAGCCTGCCAACCTCGGCATCTCACCTGATTGGTGATAAGGGCTATGACAGCGACGAGTTCCGGGCGGCGCTCAACGCCAAGGGTATCAAGCCCTGCATACCGCCCCGCAAAAACAGAAACACACACATATCATACTGCCGAAAGCTCTATAAAACCCGGCACAAAGTCGAGAACATGTTCGGAAAGCTCAAAGACTGGCGCAGGGTGGCGACCCGATATGACCGATGCGCGCACACCTTCTTTTCTGCGATCTGTATCGCTGCTACCGTCATATTTTACCTCAATTAATGAGTCCTGAGCCTAGATATGTGAACCACTCATACAGGTCATAGGTTAAAGCTGTTTGTGTGTTTCCTACCGAGGGAATTCTCGAGGACCGGACGCATTTGTCATGGAGATAGAATAAGACCGGCTCAACAATTCTGCATCCGTCATAGACAAGATAGTGGAAACCGGTAGGGAGACTGTGGCTCTTCACTTGATCCCACTCGGTATCGCGGATGATCGTTGCAGGTCGAACGACATCCGCTGTTTTGGCAACCGTGTAGTAGGGAACTGTCAGCATGCTTCCCTCATTCCAAATGTCGGGCACCGGGTTTTGTTTGTCATCTTGAGGCTGTGATATCAGACCTTACCTGCACCGCCAGCATGCTGGCGGTGCAGGTAAGGTCTGTAGGCACAGTGGCAGCTAAACAGCCATGTTAGCAAGGAAGTTTGTGTATGTGAACAATGTTAGTAATGTCATATAACATTGTTCGAAAGGCATACGACTGGTTTGCCGTGCAGACTTGGATCGAATAGTCGCTCACAGCTGACATAAAAGGCGTCGGCGTCACAAAGTCCGATCATTTGGTTTCCGTGAATTGGAGGATGGCCAGTGCATATGGATTAAAACCACGCCCCAGATTTCCGTATGTTCAGTGCATTGCAATCTTGGAAATGCAGGGTTCTCTGGCTCAAGCCACGCTTCGACCCGGCTCCGCCGCAAGCGTTTAACGGTGAGGCCGCCGTCATATATCGCAACAACAACATCGCCGTCGTTCGCAACGAGAGATCGATCGACAACCAGCAGATCACCGTCGCGCATGAGGGGATACATGCTGTCCCCCTGAAGTTTGAAAAAATAAGTCGCGCTTGGGTGGTCGATGAATCTGTTCAAGTCAAGATAGCCGTCGAGATGATCCTCGGCAGGGGAAGGAAAGCCGGCAGAAACGCTCTCAAGTGCGAGCGGCCGGGACAGATTTTGATGTTGGGCAAATTTCGCGATGTATGAGAACATAAAGGGAACATTGTGCGAAATTATGCGGCTGTCAAGGCGACAGGAGCATGGGGCCAATGCATTCCATATGCTCCACACTGTTCGAAAATCGGAATTCGCTGAAAATTCTTGATATATCAAGGGAAAGCTATCGCGCCCGCCCAAGAAAACTCCCGGTCAATCGCAATTAGCAACTGCTCACATGTTGGAGCAGTGCATTTCAATTCGGCAACCAGAGGCCAGATTACTGTTCCGATTCCCCAATCTGCTCATGTTCCAGAACCAGAAAAACCAACCCGGTAACAAGTCCGGCCAATATACTAATCTGGAACAGTATATTTTAGAGGGATATCTTGATGATACCACCATCAGTTCAGCAATCTGCAATAGTCGGAGCACTGGTAAGTTACGGGGGCATGATCCTGTCTGCGGGACATACTGTTAACAGCAGCCCCGAAAGCCCATTCTTGGCGAGCCTGCAGAATTCGGCACATACTCTCATGCAAGGGTATCAGAACACGCTTCAGGGACTGGATGCATTCCAGTCAGCGCCAGATATCCTTCAGACCGCCATGATGTCGGGCGGGCCGATGGCGTGTGGTATGATTGGGGCCGGTGCGGCCAGTGCTCTGGCAATGGTCATGGTCCGCAAATGCGATTTCGGCAATCTTTGGAACTCCTGCACGGAAGCGATCAAGAATCTCTTTCGTGAGGACCCGGGTTTTGCGGAAGAGGCAAAAAAGATCGATGAAGTCGGTCCGGCCGCATATGCAAACGACAAGAGCGAAATGTATTTCGCCTACGACCCGTCACAGGGCAAATTTCAACATATCGACCACGACTTTTATGCCGAACTCGAAGAGTATGCGTCCAGCATAGGCGAGAAAATCAACATCGTCTGCGTTTCGAATTTCGGAGCCGAAGACGCCTCGTATCAGATGAACATCGGCGGAACTGTAACCGATGGCTCTATCAAGATCAGCTCTGTCGGCCTTGAACTCGTTGACGACGTCAAGGCTGCCCTCCTTGAAGAAAGGAGCCGACAGCAACCAACTGCGAACAAGGAACCCTCCATCGCACACGAGCGAGATACCAGCTCGTTTGACTTCGCTTGATCATAGACCCCTCAGTTCCAAGTGGTCTATTTGGCACTGAGGGGTATCCTGCGAATTACAGGATCAGAGATGACTGAAACCTCATCCGGCAAGGCAGTGATGACGCTTAATGGGCATGCTTTTCATTTTCTGACGGTAGTGCTTCAGAGCAACGCGTTTGACAAGCTGAAACAGCTGCACAACGGAGCTTTCCAACCTTGGCACTGGTCCCCTGAGCTATTTCCGGGATTGAAAGAGCTTAATGATCAGGATCCGCGCCCTGAAGGTGTTGGGTTCAAAGATACAGACGCCCCGTTGACGATATCGCTTGGGGATAGGGCACTTGCCGATGTTCATCATGTGCTTGTTCAAGAAGCAGTAAGAATGTCGAACCAGCTTGCTGCTCCTGATGATGATCTGAAGATAGCTTCGTTCATAGACATGAGGGCGGGAATTCTAAGCGATCTTGAAGAGGTGCTGTATCTGGCGCATAGCCTGAAAGCAGACCTGCCGAAGGAACTTCGGAATCGCGCGCGAGAGATCGCGGAGGAGAGAAATGATCCAAATAATCTCACTCGAATGAGGAAGCCTGACCCATTCGATGGACTGGATATAGGATAGCGATTATGAGCAGCAAAACCTGTCATAAACGATCTCGGACAGCGCGTTACAGCATTGCGGTTATCTGGCTCTGGTGCTGTGGAAAAATCAATTGGATGACTGCAGTTTACGCGATCAAGAAGAGGCCCCTCGCAGTAGCCGGGCGCGGGGCACACTATTTCGTTCTGTATGACGAACCAGAAGTCATCGATTTTCTGGGCTGAGAGCAAGGGCATGATCTTTTTCAGCGAGCAAACTGATAACACCGCATTGACGCAAGATCCCGACTGTCTGTTTGTCTTTGATGATTACATAGACAGTCAACACGGGTGCGAACAGCATTCCGAAATGTCCAAATCAGCGAATTTTGTCGGTATCCCAACAATGTTGCGCCCAGGGCAGTCAAGTGATGCATTTCTCTCTGATGCTCATTTTGAAATCTGGAAACACACGTCTCTGCCAGCCTGGCGACGCCTATTCACGCACGCTGCCCGCGGCGGGTCCATCACATGGCCGAAACAGGGTATTGGGACGGGTTGTGCCGAACTCTACGAGCGAGCCCCAGGCATCGCGGCATCACTAGAGAGGAATCTGGATGCTCTGGCCAACAAAGCAAAATTCGCTGTTTCCCAACATATTCGGACACGTCCACGTCTTAGCCGGAAACCGAATGGTAACTGGGATATCGATTCCATGTTTCAGGTCTGCCGCACAATTCTCACTTCTGACAGAAACAGTGCCGAGCAAAATCGGGGAGTGGCGGAAATCCAGCTGCGCGACCGCCATGGACCGTGGTTTGTGTGTGCAACGACTGAGGGTTTCGAAGAGATTGAAGGAGTCTTTTTGCATCGTGCGCAGATTTTCAGAGAGCCACAGTATTTTTTAACTGCGAAAGAATGTGAATTGTTTGCGTTTTCCGCATTGGCAAAGGCAACTGGTCAGACCGTCGAGCGTGTATGCTATAAATTCGCGGGAAACTGCTGATGACTAATTTCCAACAACCCAAAGCATTGAGCGCGAAGAGATGGAAGGAGCTCAAAGAAAGGTGGTTTGATCCCGCTGGCGGCACACGAAACTGCATATTGTCAGAATACAATCTGAGCAGAGAAGAAGTGGAACGTTACCTGCCGAAAATATCTGTGGCCAGAAGAGGTCGCAGGGCAGCTCGCATTCCAAAGGAAACAGATACTTACAAAGAGTTGTGCCGCACTATTGAGTCGGGTGAATTCACCACTTATACCGAATTGACCGCGAAATACGCTATTTCTTTCAACACGTTGGTAAGAACGTTTGGGAATTGCAGCGAAATAAAAAAACGCGTAGTGGCAAACAATTGTCCACCCTGCCTATCCAAATCTCAATATGATCGCGCCAGCCAATTATGGCACGACCCGGATGGCATATCGGGCGAAGAAATAGCTCAGTCGGTCGGCGTAACGATTGGAACGCTCGTTCGTGCGTTCGGTCCAATTCGAAAAAGCAGAAAGCCAACCAGGCGACGGCAGGTCAGGAGACCGAAAGACCTATCAGTGCAAGAATGGAAAGACTTGAAAGCAAGGTGGTTTGATCCAAATGGTGGAACCAGACTTCAAATCGCACATGACTATCGAGTATCTGTCAGAATAATTGAGCGTTTTCTTCCTCCAATCCGGAAGGCAAGGAACGGGCGCACAGTCTCGGGCCTAAGAATGACACCCGCTGAGTATCAAGAATTGTGCGAACTTGTAGAGAGTGGGGAGTTCACAACCTTTGAAGCTTTGACAGAAAAATACGCCATTACACAGAAAACATTGCGAGTGAAGTTTGGAAACTGTCGCGAGATAAAAAATCGCGCTGTCGCACCGGATTGCCCGAGCTGCTTTTCCAAATCCCAGTACGATAAGGTGAGGGGGTTGTGGAGCGATCCAAATGGCATGTCTGGAGCAGAAATAGCTCAATTGATCGGCTCGTCAAACAACACTCTTCGCAACTCCTTTGGACCGCTAGGTAAGTCCGCCAGCAGTTAGCTGTTTTTCGAGTGGTCGAGATATTTTTCGACAGTCAAAGATAGTTATAGAGTATTGCACTTATAATCCGTCAAACTTGCACTTATCGTGCTTTTCCGGCTCAGATTAAGTGATTTTATCAGCCTCGCCAAACTCACATTAACTGCGAATGTAATCAGATTATCTGCCACCAAATCGCAATCATCGCCGTGAAATCACTTTAATTCGCTTCTATCAGAAACTATTCGAAGGAATGGTGATAAATCCTGATCGCGGTACCAGCAATCGAGGCCATCGTCATGACGCACTTTCCAAAGGTGGTCGGTAAATTGTGCATCGGATTTCCACGTTTCGGCAATGACTGTCCCGGGGCTGGGGTAGAGCAAACCCGGCCGGGACAAATCATTAACCCAAACTCTGGACCCGATCTTCACAGGATTTACCAGTCAATAGTTTCAAATTCGTCTAAGCTATTGAAAAACATTGTGATAGTGGTCGAGTGTTCAGTCCAGTTCTCGCATTGACCATTTCGCGATAAGGTCTTCTACGGTTTCCTGACCAAAATACTCATGCGACTCAATTCCTTGTTCCGCAAGCCGCAGAACCAGCAACACTGCATCTTTCAGCCTCGTGTCACCACCCTCTCCACTCAGGTAGGTCATACAAAACCTGATATCTACAGTGAACCGGCTATCATAAAGGTTTGCGATCAAGCAGGCATATTGCTTTTTGCGGCGCGCGGTAGCCAGCAGATGTTTTAATGCTTCGAGCTCTGCGATGGTCAGTGTTATGTCTCGAAACGACTTGATCATTTCGCTATCTCCCATGGATTAATGACTTTGAGACCAGCCGTCTGGAACGGCGCAACGTCGCGTGTTACGACGGAGAAGCCGCGCGCACTTGCAATGGCAGCGATGTAGCCATCTGCCGTGCCGATGGCCTGGCCTTCGGCCTTGGCCCGCGCCATCAAGATCGCGTACGCTTGTGAAGCGTCCATATCAAAAGGCAAAACGCGACCTGCAAAGGCCGGTAGAACCTCGTTCACTAGACGTTTCTCGTAGACCTTGCGGCGCTTGCCTTCGGGCATTGTCGCAAGCCCGTAGCGGATTTCGGCGACGGTGATCGCGGACAAATAGAGTGTTTCAATGGCCTGTTCATCGATCCACGCCAGAACGGTGGGATTCGGCGCGATTTTCCACAACTCGGAAATGACGTTGGTGTCGATGACGATCATTCAAACCTCATTGGCTCGGCTGGCGTTTTGTCGCGGAGCTGATTGAAGCCCTCTGCTTCGGCATCGGTCAGTCCGCCCGCTTCGCGAGCGATCGACGCCAACAGCGAACCGAGCTTCAGGCGTCCCTCGGGTTTTGCTGCCTTGTCCAGGATGTCACGTAGTTCAGCTTCTGCACTACGTCCATGCATGGCTGCGCGCACCCGAATTGCCCGGTGCACTTCATCAGGAACGTTGCGAATGGTGACGGATGGCATTGCTTGCTATCTCCTGTCGTGCTTGTGATGCTGGCAGTATACATTAATGCATGCATTTGCGCTACTTTTCTGTGCCGTCTTTTAAAGGACCGTTTTCCAGATGGAAGTCTATGTAAATAGCGACCTCCCGTTGAATGGCAATATTTGGTCTGAATACCCCGTCTCAGGCTGACCCAAAACGAAATTGCGATATTAATGAACCGCCCGGGAAGGTAGGCGAGTATCAGCTGGGCAACAAAATCAGGGAATGGGCCGACGTGTGCTGCTGTTCAGTTTCTTCGAGCGGTCGAGTCTGAGCTTAACGAGGCCGCTTGGCTGAGGGTTCGGAGCCGTCTGCAGAAAGAGCGATGCGAAGGCGATAATTCGCACCTACGAAAACAACGCGAGATTGAATAAGCCGAAAGTTTTCCGCTTGATTTATTTAAATCATTGGTGGTTAATATCAGACATGCCTTAATCAGCGGTTGTGAATATGAAGGTGATCAAGGCAGGAGCGAGAGCTTGAAATCTTCGTGTTGGGGAGGGGTGCATGAAAGTATCAGCGAAATTACTCGTGATGATTCCTGCAATTGTCATTGGGGGGTGCGGCAACTTCAACAGCATCCACCGGGACCTTGACATATCAAATGGCAGGGGAGCCATTGTTGATGTTAAGCAAAGGGCGATAATTGTTGATACCACAACTACCCCTAATGGAACCGTCAAAGATCGATCCGTATGTGCCGAACCTAGCCCGGATGCGCTTTCTGCATATGCAGCAGAGATAGCAGCCAATTTGTCAAAGCAGGGTGTTGGTGAACTTGGGTTGGCACTGGCCACACAAGAGAGCGCATCGTTCATTGGATTGCGAACGCAAACAATTCAGCTTTTGCGCGACGGCATGTATAGGCTATGCGAGGCCCGTTTGAATGGCGTTTCGGAAGGAAACTATGCTCATTTGATGCGCCGGTATCAGCGCAACATGGTTGCGCTCATGGCAATCGAACAGCTTTCTGGCGTTGTCAAAGCGCCTGTAGTCACAATCAGCGCCGAAAGCCAGGCCTCTGCAGCTCAATCAATAAATAGCCTCCGAAAAGCAGCGAACGAGGTTGCATCTTTGATTGCGGACAAAGAGAAGCGCTTCAATGAGCTCAAGGCAAAGACCACCCCTAGCGACGCAGAAAAAGCCGAGCTTGTGAAACTGGAGGCAGACATCAAGGAGTTGAAGGTAGATAAAACATCAATTGATGATGCCATCAGGAATGCAAGAGGTCTAGCAGCAGGGGGATCACTGACCGCGAATGTGGTGATTCCGCCGAGCGCGGTACAAGAAAGAGTGAGTGCCGAAATTGCCGCAAAGATTGAAGCGCTAAGTTCAAAAATTCTTGAACAGAATGATACGCCATTTATGTGTTTTGAATATTTGATGAATTACGAGCTTGAAGGAGGGAAAAGCATCACCTTTCAAGACGGCAAGATTATAGCTTCCGGCAATTTGACAACCCAAGATGCATTGGCTATTCGCTGTCTCGATATTGTCGTAGCACAGCCGATCACGCTCGCCGAAAGCATTGATTTGCTCAAGAAGCTGAAGGAAGCGGAAATATCATTAGCAGATCTGGCGTCCTTGGCAGATGGCCCTATCAATAGCCTTATTGCGACTACCAAAACACAAGCAACCAATCCTAGTCTGTCATCTGTAAAAAAGTGACGCCAGCTTTCACTTGCAAAAATCAAATCAGTTCTGATTGCTCTTCATTCGGAATATCTGCCTTGAGTGCTTCCTGAGCCTCCAGAAATCCGGTTGCAGAGCATTCAGCAGCTCCAATCGGTGAATTCTTGAAGCTGACAGCGGGATGCACGCGCTTTAACCACTTATCTGCGTGTCCAGATGGTAGCCAGCGGTTTGCCAGACGTATCAAGCGATCGACACGCACAGCGGGTGAACCAACGGATGTTTTTCCGTCCTGCCATTCCGGATCCGCCTCAATTCCCGTTGGTTGGGGTACAATTGGCATGGATGTGTGACCGGGTATGTCTCCGGGCTTCAATTGGCCACCCTTTGCGCTGCCAGCCTGCACCTCCGCCTCTTTAAGCATCTTAAGCCCGCTTCGCAGCAGCCATGCTATATTTCCAATGGTGTTTTCTGCCTGGTCCTCGCTTCTCTGATAGGGTAGGGCCAACAAATCTTGTTTCAGATGATCATATCGCTGGACCGGCACCAGCCACATGACACTCTGCAAATCCGCATCTTCAATGCGCTTGTTTTCAGCGATCAAAGTATCGTCCGGGCGCTCTGACTGTGGCGCTGACTCGATCAAAATCGCAATACGCTTTCCAGTATCCGGATCGGTAGCGACGATATCGACGGATGCCTCTTCAATCCAGCAGTCGGTTTCGACCTTCCAGCCGATCTGATCAAGCACTGAACTCGCTTCAAAAACCAGATCTTCGTGATGTGCTCCTGTCGCCTTCCACGTGCAAGTGCGAGCTGCATATGGTGCGTGCGAAAAGAACCTTACACCGGATGCCGGGTGTTCTCTTGGGACAGCTGAACCGCCACAACAGGGCAACGTGAGATTGCCAGCTTTGTATTCCTGTTGCCAAAGAGCCCATAGGGGTTCATCGGCCTGAAAGGCATAGATGCTGGTCCCGTTTATGTTGGCGCGCTGCGTCATGCAAGAAAGCCTCCTGGAACAATAAAACAGACATCAAGAGTAGAGGAAATCAATCTAAACGAAAATTGCTTTCATGACTTAGCCATTGGAATAATTTGCCGAAACCGACACCATTTTTCTGCTCTGGCATAGATAGATATGAAAAGTGGCAATTCAGCCATCCAGAGCAGGATAAAACAATGTCAAATTCACTATCAGAAGAATATTCACGCCTTTTCAAGTCTTACGGGCAGATTTCGAAAGGCTGGAACGATTTGATAAAGGCCAAAATGAGCGGAACGGAACCACATGATGAAGAATGGAGGAAGCTGGTCGCCGCTCATCTTCGGAACTTGCAGAATCACCATAAAATCACACTTCAAATTTGCCGAAGGTTTGGAGGTGATAACAGCATAGTCAAAGGTACTTATGGCAGCGACTGAGCTGCATACTCAACGGACCAGAGCTTTGAAGGCAGTGACATTCGGCGATTGAAATTGTATCATCAGCACGAGGGCAGGGTGTCCAAATGCTGAGGCACCAAAATGACTATTGGCTGGAACGATCAGTTCGAGGCTTTCCTTCAGGATTATCAGCAATATCTCGATGAGTTTCCCGAAATGGGCTGGCATGAGAAAATGCTCCGCAACTTCCATGAAAATTTGCCGCTTGTTCTCGCTGGTGACCGGGGCATAACAGCCTCATCCCCCTTCTTCAGGCTCCATGCCGCAATTATGCTTATGCTTGATGCGAGGAAGAAGCTAACCCCTCTCCAAAGGCGCAAATGCAAGGGATTAACCGTTCGCTGGATACGGTTGGAGCGATCCGCCCGCACCAGGCCCGTAGGTGAGGGGCACCGGATCGAATACGATCCTTCTATCTATGAAATCGGGCAGAACGATTAGGCCGGCACGGACTTGCACGAAGGAACCAAAGATATGTGCGGACGATACAGTCATGACCTTACCTGGGCGGAAATCCATGAGCTGGCCGGCTTTGCATTTCCATCTCCACCGAACGAGCCTGAACCCAATTACAACACTGCCCCAACTCAACAGATTCCCGTTGTTCTCAGAGATGAAGAGTATGTCTGGGGAGAGTATGCGCGTTGGGATTTCATTCCCCCTTGGTATCAGGGAGACCCGACAAAAAAGCGATACAGCACTATTAACGCGCGTTCTGAAGATCTATTGAACCGAAAAGCCTATGTCGGGTCTGCAAAGCAGCATCGCTGTCTGATACCAATCCGCTGTTTCTATGAGTGGGACAGAACTGATCCAAAGTACAAGCGGCCATACGCGATCGGTGTTCGGGGTGAAGGAAGCTTCACGCCTGCACTCGTCGCTGGGATTTGGTCTCATTGGACCGGAACAATGCACGCAAGTGAAACTGAATTCTACACGGTCTCTATGCTTACGCGCGCAGCGGGATCGCTGATGGCACAAATTCATGATCGCGAACCAGCGATCCTGACGGCCGACGAAATTCACACATGGTTGCAAAAGCCATTAGAGGAAGCTTTGGATATGGTACGGGTGCCATTTCCGTCGCAGCTGTTAACGGCCAAACCTGTGTCTATGGATGTCAATAAGGTGAGCAACACCGGATCCGGTCTAATGGAGCCGATTGGGGACGCATTATTCTAGCGAACCAGAACCGGATTACCCGGCCCGGTTCACGCGGAGAAGTTTGTGTCTTGAGCAGCGAAAAGACAATGTGCGTCAGGTTTTATAAATGAACCTAAAGCCCCAACTCGGTGTTTTCCTGAACGTCAGCAAGCTCTTCCACCACCCGGCCGTGCTCCTCTATCGACAAACCATAGTAAGCAGCTTGCTCTTTGATGATTCCATCCAGACCAGAACGGAAACCTTGATTCGGTCGATGGAGATCAATCTCAATGCGACTTCCGGGACCGCTCTGTGCTGATTTGAACGCATCGGAAATCAAGATCTTATGCTCAGAGGCAAGAAAATCGGCGGTGCTCATGAAATAGTCAGACTGCAAATCCATCCCAACAAATGTGCGGCCATTAGCTGTCATCATGTAGGATCGAGAATGATCGGGCATTTCGACGATGGCAGCGACAACATCGGCAGAACCGACCTTTCTTGCCGAAGTCTCGCACTGGCTATATCCCTCAAAGTTGGTTTCATAGAACCTCTGCGATTCTTTCCCCAAGAAAGCGTAAGTTAGCTCAGCCCCGACAATCTGCGCGTCATCAATATGTTTGCCAAGCGGGTGAACAAAGGCGTTTCGCGCAAACATACCGCACGTATCCAAGGCTACCCAAATGTTGAAATAAGCCAGCGAGTGATATCCATAGCCCGGAGTGTCACTAATTTGCGAGGTAACACATTCATGATGCTGAAAGGGAGCGCAGATAACATCACGCAGCTCCACAGTGCTTGCGTCAGGCGCCCCAGAACACCACTTTTCAAGAACCTCTCGATAATCTGGATCTTTATCTTTCTTTTCCCGGATCGCCGCAACCAACTGCAGTGACCGCGGCCATCGATGGGCGACGAAGAGTTCAAGCTTGTCTATAAACTCGTCGATGCCGTATTGAATGTTCAATCGCCGAAAATCTGTCCGCTGCTGCTGTTTTTCCGACACCCAGAGCATCGAGCCGTCATAGACGACACGCCCATTGTACTTCATCATTTCTTCATTGGAGCCCTCGAACGACCAGCGGCATCCATTTGGGACCATTTGAGCGTCTTCAATAAGCGTGCGTGATTTCGTCATGGGTGTGTTCCGTTTTTGATAACTATATTGCCTGACGAGTATATCTTTGGATACTGTTACCAATTCTCGGAAAATATGGTCACCAATGTCAGGGAGCGGGGCTCCAGAACAAAATAACTGGGAGGATTGACGCTGATGGGCATTGCATTGTCTTACCCTACACCTTTGAACGGCAAAGATTTCGAACAAATGGTTCGAGATGCTCTTCAAACTTACTGGAAGCTCCCAAAACAACTTTCAAAACTGAGTTATGAAGGACCTGGCAGCGGTAAACAGGATGGCGCTGACCTGCTTGGATATGAAGCCAAGGGCAACAAAGTTGCCATTCAGGTTAAACTGAGAAAAGGGCCATTAAGCTTTAAGGATGTTGAAACGGATCTAAAAAAATTTGAGGCGCATCCGTGGCACAAAAAGATCACAACGTTTTATTTCGCTACGATCAAGAGCCCAAGTAGCGAGCTGCAAAGAAAAACTTATGAACTGTCTGAGAAATACGAATTTAATGTCGAATTTTACGACTATAAAGACATTGTCAGCTACATCGCCCGAGATCCTAAACTTCTAAGGCACTACTTTGGTGACTTGGTTGTGCCCCATCTTGTAACGGGGGGAGAGCTGATAGCTTCAATTTGGCCCGCCCTCCAAATTGGATATCTTCTTCAGCATCTGTATCATTGCTTCTATGCCCATGAGTGCGGCGATGAGCTTTCAATAGATCTGCCATTGACTCAACTACACACTGCAATTCGACGCCTCCACTCAAATGAGGCGGCAGATCAAGCGTGTGACAATGTTCTCGCGATTGCAAAACTTCGCAACTCGGATGACAAGGAGTGGAATACTCTAACAAGAGAATTTCATGATTGGGCGATCGGATATATTGCATCCACCCTGGAGCCTGCCTTTGATGAAAATCACACAGCGCGCAGAGCTTTCTATTTGGGATGGGATCTAGGCAAAGCCGCGGCAAGCCGGCAGAAGTCTCCCCATGGGACGGAACGACTGGACTTTGAGGTAGTTGAAAAAATCACCCTTCTATTTCCCTCTGTTACATCAATGCAGATACAACTCGCTGTTAACGGATATAAGTTTAGCCATGAGGGGAAAATGGTGCTTACAACCAATGACCTTAACGGTAACTTCGGACGCGAAATCTATTCCTATCTCTGCAGCAAGATCATTTGGATAAATGATGACTAGATTTGCCGAGCTTCCTTTATCCGTGGCGAGCAGACACGCAGTATGACGTAATTATCCAATTCAGATTTCTGGATCAGTTTCATGCGTTTTAGGCACTCCGTTACGAAATCATTGTCGCCATTTATTCATTGTACTTGAACGCACTCGCGTCAAATGAACTGCGTAAACCTTTTGCTGATGGATGGGAGATAAGCGGCTGACGGCTACTGCAGAAGTTGTTTTCAGGGGGCTTCGCCCGTATTACTCGTGTTAAATGACATTATGCGGACTAATAGGAGCCGGTTGATATGAGTAACGGAAAATAATACGCAATATTTTCCGTATCATGTGATATCTTATTGATATTCAGCTATTGTTTGGCGGTTATTGAAATGTCCGAGAGCATTCTGCAGCGCGCTGATGCGCTATTGAGCGAATTGAGATCTTCGCGTGAAGCATTGCTTGATTTTGACGGCATGGGTTTGCCTGAGCTCGCTGAGCCCGATGACACCCTTGACGATATTGCGGACGAAGCCGTTGTCAGCGAAGAAAGCCTTGACGCCACATGGATTGATGCTGAACGCCTGATTGGTCAAATGTCTGGTAGTTTCGGCGATGCCCGCAAGCTGGCAGGTCCATTGATCACAATTATGAACGCAAGCTTGCAGATGAACCTGGAGGAAGAAGTTGCGCCCGTGCGCCGAATTCTGAGGTTCATGGCTGAGAATGGAGAGCATTCAGAGGTCAATGAAGGCTTGTGGTCTGCAGCAGATATATCGCGAGCAGAACGTCGCGTTCTTGCCGATGCGGATCCGAGAACACATCTGAGCTTATCTGGTATGGAAAATGTGGCTCGGGTAATTGGATTGCGCGCCTTGGCAAATGAACAGCTGACATCCGAAGATATTGAAAGCTTGATTACCAGCCGCACAGTTCCCCTGCCATATAGCCGCGACTGCCTGAATGATTTGCGTGACGCATTGACAGGTGAGTATGGGGGCGTGGGATTAAAAGCAGCTGGTCGAAAAATTGCGATGGCGCTCAACTACATCCTTTCCAATCACTTGATTGATGAAGAACGGGTCGCCATTGAAGGTCAGAATGTCATTCGATACTGGACGCCGGGCAGCAGCGGCATATTGCTTTTGCGTACCCTGATCGCACTATTGCCTGCCGTGGTGGGCGCCTGCACTATTGGCCGTGTGATCCCAATGCTCGGTACTCCGAATATAGCCTTGATGGCCGAAGCTACTTCGGATTTGATTGAAAAGAGCGCGACAGGTAAACCCGGCCGCGCAGTGGATGCAAAGATGATCCCTCTCCTTTCCAGTTTCATCAGCAACTCTGCAAATTTCATGGCTGCCATCAAAGCAGTCAGAGACAAATGGTTGGAAAACTCCGCTGCATTGCCATCTCAATATAGTGAATTAGCCTCGCTGGCTTTGACGGATGGGTATTTAACATCGGGTTCATCGGCGAAGTATGCAAAGCGAACTGAGCGATGGGGGCGCAATGCCCTTGCGGAGATGGAGGCACGAAGCATCATCGAACCTCTGGTTAATAGATCGCGCTTTCGCATTTACGTGGCTGTTGGTCTCCCTGCTTTAGTCGAACGGTATCAATTGTGGTGATACATGTTACGAGTTCTTGTAACTAATTCGCCCGGTAAAAAAATTGTTAACAGAAATACGATTCCTTGGTTGCGAATATTGAAAAAATCGAAGGTCTGTTATATATTGTAAATAGAACGCAATCATGCGTTCTGACCCCATCAACAATCGAAAGGTATTGAGTGGCGGCATATAAATGAGGATTTACATAAAATGATTTTAACTACAATAATGGCGGCGGCCTTTAACGCGGCAGGTATTTATTTGGCATGGCAGCGTTGCGCAAAGTCAGGCGAGTTTGATACTGAATTCTTTCTTGCGATTCTTGCTTTCGGACTTACATACTTCCTGTAATTTTAGTGGCCCTGCTCACTCATCGTGGGCAGGGTTAATGATTAGTGGATTGTCCATGTAACGGGCATCGTAAAGTTGCTGGTACGTGTCGAGGATTTCAAAACCGCGAGAAATCAAAAATTCTCGACTGGCACCGAATAGTTCTTCTACATAGTCAGTGTCGGAGGTTTGCAGAAGTTCAATTGCTTCATTTGTAGCGGCTAAACGTCGATCGACAGCACCCGCAAACTGAGGGTCGGCAAAGTCAGGCAAATTATTAAATGAAACGAGCTGTTGATCTTTGCTCGAAATTAGCCTGAAGCCAATCTGCATAGGTTCGTCAGCCATAAATTGTGAGATGATCCGAACCGGATCTAAATCAGACACTGGACGATCGGACGAACTTGACGCAAGCAGTGTATCTTCCAAGGTGAAATTGATACTTCCGCCCGCGTCTCGTGAAGTCACAACAACCCAGGGCTCTGATTCACCTTCTTGGACCCTGCTGTTTGCAAGCACAAGCTCGGCAAAGGTTGGCGCGACGAATGACTCTGGCCTGTAAGCAGCAAACATGTCAAAGCCTTCAGGGCTCTTGCGTGGAATTGCCCCCAAATGTTCCAGCGATTCTACAAACTTGGCATAAACAGGGACAAGTGCACGATCTTCCGGCTCCCCTGGGATACCAATTTCAAGTCCTTGGAGAGCGCCTGTCGGACGCTCAACCGCGCGCTGCTCGGGAATACCACTGAAAGATCGAACGAAAACATTGAAGCCTGAATCTGCATCGTAGATCACTACCGGCCGATCAAATGCTTTGGCCAATTCCTGCCAATTCAGGCCATATATAAGCTCTCTCGATATATTGCGTACCCTCTCCTTGTCGCTGTGATTGTTATGGAATGCAATCCCATAGAAGCACCGTGGGCACACAACATTGAGTTCGATGGTTTCTGATGATTGATTATTTTCAGTATCGTAGACATTAAGACCAATCAGGTAACGACCGGGCACAGAAAATGTACAACGCAAAGTACGATAAAGATGCTCCTTTGTGCCGATAGGCTGGCAATCACCGAAACGGTTGATTGCAATTCCGTTTAGGGTCCAGTCGTACTTGATTATTTCACTTCCAGAAGTCGAACCTCCACCGTCGAAATGTACGGTTGAACTGATAGTAATTTTTCCTGAAGGCCCGGATATGCGTGCTTTCGGCTTTTCAAGTTGATTCAAAACAAGGTCAACCATGGCGGGGAACAAGCCAGAAGCCATAGAAATAATAAGCGCAAAGATACCACCCCAGATAGCTAAACCTCGCTTGCCAGTAAACAGCCGTTTGAACCGATAATTGGAACTGGCATCCGGCTTAGTGGTAGTATCGCCTTTAGGCTGTAGATTCCCTTTGTCGTCTTCTGACATTTGTTGCCCCCGCCAGCAGTTTGGTCGCGAAAGGGCGAGACAATCCACGATCCCCCTGCCCCTGAGAACACCACAAGTTGAAAATCATAAACCGTCATCAATTGATAGCGCAAGCATATATATTAGCAAGAGCCAATTCAAAGATGATGGTGGAGCGGCATGGAATTGCGGTTGGTCTATTTCCGGGTCGATCTCATACAAAAAACTAAACACGGTAACCAAAATATTCTGTATTCTGTGCCTAACACAGATATCAGCGTAATCACATTTTGTAGGAACCGGCGACATGACGAAAGACGGGGGCCTGTCCGGCGATCTTCTGGAAGCATCGCAATCGCTTCATGAGGGGGCAATTCGAAATGAATCCAGATTTATTACAATGCTTAATCTGGCCAACAGTGCAGCCCTCGCCCGGTCAGCCATGGTTGTTGCCGGTGGTACGGGTAATGGATTACGGGCAGTCGACATTCTGACAGGGCGATTGCCAGCAGATCGATCCGCACTTGAAACACTTCATGAGAGTATCGGCAAAGGACAGCCCCAAGGGAGCCTGCGATCTTTGCGAACGGTCGATTTCTATACAGAACAGGACGTTGAGCGGGCAGCAGAGCACGCTTTGGACTTGATCAATCTTGTGGCTCGCATGAATCCAAATCTTCAGCAGCGCCTACGTCAGCGCCTTGAGCAGTCGGTAAACAATACGACAGATCTATCCAACGAGACCGCTTTTCGTTTGGGCCGTTAGGCGTCGATTGGGTGCTCAAGAAATCAGGGGACCGGCATGAGCTTCCCAAAACTCCTTACTGAACTGGATGGGATGGATACTCCGGAAAATGGACTCCATGTCATAGTCAACCTCAATTCCAGACGGTTCTATATCCAGTCGTTTTATCCCCCGATTTACCCTGAAGACCTCGCTCGCGCATCAAAGGGGCTGGAGGCAGAGTATCCAAAGGTCAGGTTCTTATTGGCCAATAGCCTACCCTCCCTGGAAATCGATGGAGCTTTCGAAGAGTTTAAGGCTGCATACGCAGCAGCATTTCCTGATCGTGACCCGGAAGAGCAGAGATTGCATCTGTCAATCTGAGCAGATCCGCTGTCCATGACCATCCTACAAAATCCAAAAAATCAACCAGGATCGCCTTATGCATTTCTCAAACGCAGAAACCCGGCAGCTTGCGTCGGCCGTCCAAGACATCATGCTTTCTCACTTTGGTCAAAGCTCTAAACTGATCCAAGGAAATATCGTCTTTCACGGCGGCACTGCGCTAAAATTTGTCCATGGCTCATCGAGGTTTTCAGAAGATCTTGATTTCCTTTTAAATCGGCAGGCATTTGGCGACGAAGCCGGCAGCCTTCCCGAAACAATCAATGATATTATGGATAAGGGACTGACAAAGCTCAGCGAAGAGCTTCTCGACAGACCGGGCCTTGACATTGATTTTGCTGTTAACCTTCACCTGAAGACAGGCAATCGTTCATGGGAGCCAGGTCACCCTGGGAAATACAGCATCGAACTCTCCAGCCCAAACCGCCGCGGCAAAATCCGAACAGTATGCGAATTTTGGCCTACCAATCCCGAGTATCTTGCGAATTATGAATCCCTGCAACAAGCGGTTCCTGACAATGCCAACGCAGCGGTTTCCTGTCACGACCTGATCCAGACGGTCGAAGGTCGAATGTATCAGGACCTTCCTGTAGCAAGCATTGAAGCTATTCTGGCTGATAAATTTGTAGCGCTTGCCAATCGGGATTACCTCAAATGGCGCGACGTTTATGATGTCTGGTACGTGATGGAACGAATGACCCCTGCCCCACAGATTGATGGAAAATTTGTGGAACGGTTCCAGCATCATCTTACTGCTTACAGCGGCGAGGGCATTCAGAATCCGGAAAGCAAGTTGATTGCTGTCGCCGAAAGGATAGAGAGCGCATCTATTGAAGAAATTGGCCGAGGGCTAAGCACCTTCTTTACGACAATGGAATGGAACTCGATAGCCGAGGATTCGGCACAAAGAATCAAAAGCTCCGCATCTACTGCCTGTAACCGTCTCGCGCAAGAATTGCGTTTGCTGTCAGTGGAATCCGACCGTAAGTTGGATGCTACCCCAGAATAGGATAGGATTGTACCAACCTTCGAGTAGCGTCTATACCCATGTATTAAGCGTCATATATACATAAGATACAAAAAAATACGATTTTGTGTTGCGCGAATACACAAAAAATGGTGCAAGTATAACAACCTTGTTATACTTATTCCTGAAAATTGATGACCAGAAAAACCGCAATTTCAAGACTGTCGGACTTGCCATCTGTCTTCTCGGTAGAAGATTTGATCGCGGGGGGTATTAGCGATCGCAGATCCGCTCATGTCTATGTCAACCGGTGGCTTAAGGCAGACTTGATCGGCAGCATTGCCCCCTACTCGGGGATCTACTTCAAAGTGCTGCATGATGACCGCGCGACCGAAAGATGTCGGCGCATGGCCTTGCAGGCTATTCATCCTGAAGCGGTGTTGATCGGTCATTCCCTCCTACATGGAAATGGGTGGACCACCCAGCCTTGCAGGAGATTTCAACTCGCCGTAGAGGCAAAGAAAGCCGGAAAATCATTATGCAAACCGGGTGAACACAAAATGCTTGGTGATTTCGAGTTGTTTGCTGTTGATCCGGATTGGTTCGCGAGGTTGGCGAAGTGGATCGTGCCTGCGACTTCGTTCAACATCGCAGACATGAGTTTGACTACGTATGGCTACAATGCCCTCCGTCCGGCTGCAGCGTTTGTGGAAGACCTTGCTCAACTTCGCGCTGATCGCGCGTCATTTCTTGATCCAGATGATTACGAATTGGATGAAATGCACGCAGCGCGAGACGAGCTCATCGAAGTGAGCGCCAAGCTTAACTGTAAATTACCAAGCTGGGTGCTTGATGCATGATCTCTGAAAATACAGAAAACTAACCACTAAAATCGCTACTCAACCAGAAATTAAATACAAAAACCAAGTAACATCAATCCATGCTACTGTAACAGAGCCCTATTTCAGAACTCACCGGATCGAGGAAATCCCCATGAGCCAGCATCAATCAAACAGGGAGCAAGCCGCATTCGCTTTTGCTGAAGATGTAGTTTCGCGAGACCCTGCTTCTGCGAGAAAAGCTGGACTTGCCGAGACGGAAGAGCAGATTGCTATCAAAAGTGCAATTAGGCAGATGTATGCGGGTGATATTATGACCATCCGCGCTTTCGCTGGCGCGGGGAAAACATCCACCTTGGTCATCCTCGCAAAGGACGTTATGTCCAGGGGGCTAGGCAAGGGTCTGTACTTAGCATTCAACAGAGAAATCGCGAATGAAGCGACCAAGAAATTCAAACCATTCAATGTCGATTGCAGAACATCACATAGCCTTGCATTCCGGACAGTAATTGGTGGCAGCATCCCATGTTACAGCCTTAATTTAAGGGCCGTTCGTGAGACAGTTAATCATACCGCGCTACAAGATCTTATTTCGGCGACCGGATTACCAAAGGCTAAAGCGGAGGCGTTGGTTTTAAACTCCGTGGAACAGTTCTGCAGTAGCGACCAGCCTCATATAACGGATGAAATCAGCGCAGCAGCTATCATCAAAATGTTTGGGGACCCACTAAACGGTTCAGCGATGCAGCAAAAGCTGCGAACCCGACTTCTGAACTGTCGTAGTTATGTAACCACTGCAGCGATGTCGGTATGGAACGTAATTCGGAATCCTCGCGTGCACGGAGTGACCTATCATAGCGTTTATCTCAAGTTATTTGAGATGGACAAAAATGCTATAGCACGCGCATTTGGTCATTATGCCTGCGTATATCTTGACGAGGCACAAGATTTCTCCCCTGTCCAGACATCAATTCTCAGAACAATGTTGACGTTCAAAAGGCAGGCAGCGGTGTTGGTCGGTGACCGGTTTCAGCAAATCTATGCATGGCGGGGGGCTGTTGATGCTCTCGACGCATTTGACACACCTCATCAATACACCCTGACAACAAGTTTCCGGTTTACTCCTGATATCGCTGACGTTGCGAACCGGGTGCTTGACAGGATGCCGAATGCTGATCCCGATCGACCTAAAATTCAGGGCGCTGGACCTGGTAAAAATGTAACAGGCGAAGCGGTGATCACCAGGTCCAATATGGGAACACTCGATGCCGCTTTAAGTCACCCTGACCGACACATTTATATTCCGGGCGGGATCGACGATCTCATCCAGATGCTCGAAGACGCGGTCAATCTTAAGCGAGACAATCTGACTGCAATCCGCACCGAAGAATTCAGGCACTACACCTGCTGGATGGACTTCGTTGAAGAAACGGAGGCAACTGGCAATCCTGCGATGAAAACTATTCAGCAGCTGGTGGAAGAGCCGGACTGGTTCGAACGGCTGGAGGCCCTGAAAGGAAGAATTGTATCTTCTGAAGGGACAGACATCCTGACGATTGGAACAACTCACAAATTGAAAGGGCGTGAATATAAGCGAGTGACAATTTGGGAAGATTTCCCAGACTTGGAAACGGTCACAATAAACTATGACAAAGCAAGAGCACGCGGCGACCATTCAGGCATGGCCGGTGCGATCGAAGAATTCCACCTGTTCTACGTCGCACTGACACGGGCAACGACAAATCTTGTCATGCCTTCTTGGGCAAAAAGCTTCCTTGGTATGTACCAGAAAGAGCAATTGAAAGCTGCAAACCAGATGTTTACGGAGCCTACCGACGGGAGATACCTGGCGATGGGCAAAAGCGATTATCTGTTACCGTAGAGGAATTGAGCACTCCTCTGCGTAATGGGTCTTGGGGTTTACGGTGTTGCCGTTTGGTTGGGACATTTTTTCTTTTCGGAGAAAAAATTAGGTAACGCCTGCAAATGATAACCTGACGAATGAGAGGATCGAAAAAAGATCACACCCGTCAGGAAAATGAGGATCAGATGAGTTTTATTAAACCAACTAAAAGCTTGGGCCTGGGTGGGGCCGATATGATGCATGCTGCACGGGGTATATCTGGGGTGGGCCTCGAAAGTGCGAAAGTTTTCCATCGCCGACCGACGCCGACGTCATGGCAGGACGAGAAGCTGGAAGAGCATAGCCCGATCAGTTTTTCTCAGCTCGCAGAACTGGAATTCGAGCATTGCCAAGATATTCGGGCAACAGCACTGTCTCAGGTTGTCGTCATGAATGAAATGGTCATCTCGGACGACTATTACTTTGGCCTACCAGCCTGTGCTGTCTATCTCGATCAGCTGCGCAAGGACGGTTACGCTGATGACAACGGTCAGATTGTTCTCAATCCATTGGATTGGGAAATCTTTCCCGAATTGATTGGATTTGATACGGCAACGGTTTCGTATGCTGGTATGAACAACCGCCGTGGCGAAATGAAAATCGTCCTGGCCGGTAATTCTGCAACCCGAATTATTGGCCACGGCCAACATGATATGGGGAACTCGTCGTATTCGATTGGAAGCCTGTCAGGCTTAGGCTTCGAGAATTGATCACGCCCAGATAAAATCAAGGCGAAAATCGTGAGTACCGCTTGATAAAGCCCGCATTCTATTGCGGGCTTTTCTCTTTCATATCTGGCAATTAGGCATCACTGATGCCAATTCGGGACCGGTAGATTGGCGATCGGCCGTAACCGGTTCAGTATCAGCATTCAGATTGGAATCCTTTTGGCTACGCACATCAAGAGCCGCACCAAAAAATGACAAAGATCGGCTGATATAGAGATTTAGCGATGCTGCGTAAGCATAAACCTCAGCTACCTGTTCATTAATGTTCAGTGGAGTGCTTGCACTAAAAGCGGGTGCATGTGCTTCTTTTAACGAAACACATAAATTATCAAGCACCGATGAAAGATACACCCCTCCCCGCCCCCAATCCCGATACTGTTTAAGATCACTTATGGCCATCTTGAGAGTTGAATGGGCTGCCCCAAGAATAGCTGGAAGATGCTGGGCTTCAGGAACTCGCGATAGCCAAAAGAGCGCTTCCAACAAGTTCTTTAGAGAAAAATCAACTTGACGATCATGCGCCCAATTCGCGCGCTCGATAGCAATGATCTGCTCCGGGTAGAGCACCTTTGCACTGTCCCTTGTCGTGACGCCGTAACAGCTGGGATACAAGGCTACAAGCAGACCCATGCAATAGCCACTTTCCCCACCACTTGCTCGAATTTCCTGATAGTCGAACACGTCACGGGATTGGATGGCTGAAACTGTTGTCATTTCGAGTAACTGACGGATATGCGGCAAAAACTTTGCGAGCAATACCTGGTCCACATTTTCTGTGCCGGCAATTACACCCAGGGCTGAGATAAATTCGGCATCATGAAGTGATGCGGCAATTGGCGGGTTCATCTCAGGCAACGGTAGGGAATCATCACTGAGGTCTCGGAAATCTTCAGTCGTGCTCATAAGTAATCCGATGAATGTTCAGATGGGGCTAAAATTCATTGCCGAGATATCCACCTGTGAAGAACCCTTGCCCTCACAGGCATGATCGAACTTCAAACCCGGTCCGCGCAGGACTGGTTTTGGAAGGTAGTTCGAAAGCTCGGGCGCAATATGCGGGAATGTCGCCGCCATCAATTGTGCAAACGCCGTCATAACTTGCGATATCGGAAATTCCTCGTGTGACAGATTCCGCTCGATATTGTCGCAGAACTCTTTGCCCCAACTTTCAATCGGATTGGAGCAAACGGGCTCAGGCAGTAGCGCTTTGCTTTCATAGTGCATGGCCACCTGATCAAAGAGCGTGATTTCGTTCTTAATGGACTGGTTAGCCGGGAAAGCAAGCCCAAGACGCTGATGCACGAGAGGATCGAACCTGTCCTTCAGATTATCGAGACCGGATCGAGGCCCGCCCGTCAGTAGACGTACTGCGCGTTTTTTGGGTGAGGAATCGTCGCCGATATACGTCTCGATCGCATCGTGCGCGACGGCATGTGGCTTCGCCCATTTGGAGCACAGAAACCAGACATTCGTCGAGTGTTGGGCTATTGAGAAAAAATTCGCTGTATGACCAGTGAAGCGGGATGTATGGCAGAGGGAGTGCAGCAGATCGACAGGGTCGATATCGCTTAGCCTGGGCGACAGAAGATCGATGTGCCGGCCTGAAAAAGTCAGAATTTCGGTTTCCCCGCAAGTACGCGGTGTTTCAGACCATCTATCCAGTGTTTCAGCGACCAGTGCGTCGTAATCGTCGCGGGTGGTGATATTTGAAATCTTCAATTGCGTAATCCTCCAGCAAACGGCATTTGCGCTCAATGCATTGGGGAATTATCAATCAGATTTCCGTTACCAGATTGGATTTTGCAGGGATTTATTGGTTCTTGCCAAATATCAGTGAGGTTGGATTGTTCTCGAAGACATCCTGATCGCGAATATAGCCGTTTGTGGTATCAAGCCGTTTGTGATCGACTTGGCGCGCAAGAGAACGCAGATCAGCACCTTTCCTGTACCCTGCTGTAATAAGCCCTGCCCTCAAGCTGTGAGCACCTAAACGGTGCTCAGTTTCCTCCGTGATGACCCCGGCAGCCAAAGCATGTTTACGCAAAATGTTCAGAACGCTCTCTCCGGTAATTGACTTGCTTGAGAGTGATCCCCCTCTGAACATGCGGGGAAATACGGGATCCTCATCAGTCAGTGCTCGCACATTTCTAACTTCGGCATAGACACGAAGCCAGCTTTCCAAAGCAGCGACCGGGCACATCATCCGATGATTGCCGTCGGCTACGCGAGATATGGCAACAATTCTTCCTTCCTTTTTCCTATCGCCTTTACTGTCACGCTTTCGAATAACGACACCCTCATCTGAAAACGTCAGATCTCCAACACGAAGAGCAGATACTTCACTCCGGCGAAAACCTCCTGCAAAGCCGACAAGCATGAGAGTGCGGTCTCGTTCGCCTGAGATCGTGCTGTCATCGATGATAGCGACAATTTCCTGCAGCTCGTCAAATGTGAGGGCATCTTTCTTTGTGATCCCCTCCTCCAGATTGCTGGTGCGCACATGACCCTGAATTGCTGCCTTCAAAACTGTATGGTTTGAATCGATCACAACTCCCATTTCAAGAAGATGGTGCTTCACGCCAGCAAGATAGCTAGAAATGGTATTGGGTTTCATACCAAGGGCGCTCATATGAGCCACATAAAGAGCAAGCACTCTGTGGGGCTCATCTTCACGGGTTATTCCTCCGGCTGCGCAGAAAGCTCTGAATGAGTCGAACGCCATGCGGTAGAGATCACGCGTATTCTTCGCAAGTGCGTTCTGCGTGAGCTCATCGAGCTTGTTTTCAAGCTGTATACGGAAGTCCCCAGGATAGCTGACATTTCCGGTATCGTGATTTTTAAGTGGCGGATTAGTCATTGCCCCACCCTGCCCTTATTTTCGGAAGCGTGGCATTTTGTCGAGAATTTCCATCAATTCTTCGACGGACTTTTCCTGCAGCAGATATATCGCGATCCTCGGGATTTCTGAGTCATAGAGATTTAACCGCTCGTCATGTTCGATCATGTGTCTCGACATGGCCCGATAGGTTCTATCGATCATTTCGATTTCACTTTCCGTGAAATTCAACGTTCGCTTCTGATCAATTTTAACCGTGCGCTTCTTACGGATCGGTTGAGGAGCAGTGCGCTTTTCCACTTGCTCATCTTCATAAGTCGACTGTCTGGGGCGGAGTTGCGCTGAATTTACATACTTCCGGGTGCTCGGATCCACTGGAGCCACAGCTGGTGCCCGGGGAATTGCTGTTGCAGAGTTCACATTCTCAGGCGGCGGCGGCGGAGTGAGACGTTTTTTCGTGGTCATGATACTTTCTTTCTCAAGAAGCGGCGCTGATCTGATCGAACAACTTGTGAACGTCTAGGTAGAGCGAGGTGAGTTCGGATGCTGCCTTTGACGCACCCTTGACTTCAAACTGAGCAAGCCCCTGCCCTGCCCCATCCCAGTGAGACACACGATTTACCAGCACAGTGTCGAGCACCTCAAATTCCTTCATCGGCCTTTCCTCATCTGTGATCAGTTCTCGCAGTTCTTGCTTGCTGGTAGCCATTGAAGTTGGCGCCGCCTGATTTACGAACAGTCTGGAGACGAGCCCTCTGTTGTTAATTTTTGCCTGTCGAACAGTTTCATGCAGTTTTCCCAGGGTATCAGTATCAAAAGCCGAGGGCTTTATCGGTGATAAAAAAATGTGCGATATTAACAGGCATGAGCGAAATTCGACGCTGTCGAACCCACCCGTATCGATGATAGTGACATCGTAATTGGGCAAGAAATCCAACAGGGCCTCAGCGGCATACTCACCGCCCTGAGACATGAACGCGATATCTGGCAGCGCCCCCTTCCCTTCTTTCACCCGTTGTGCGCTGGTAATTCTTCGCCGTGCAATCCAGTTTTCAGTTGTTCTTTGTGGATCGGTTGCAACCAACAATGTTCGCCGGCCCTCGCTGGCAAATTG
This sequence comes from Thalassospira xiamenensis M-5 = DSM 17429, assembly GCF_000300235.2. Lineage (NCBI taxonomy): Bacteria > Pseudomonadati > Pseudomonadota > Alphaproteobacteria > Rhodospirillales > Thalassospiraceae > Thalassospira > Thalassospira xiamenensis. The sequence continues at coordinate 27,780 of NZ_CP004389.1, forward strand.
GGCTGCGAGGTTCGTGGCTGCGGTACTTTTGCCAGAACCTCCTTTTAGGGCTCCAAGTAACACGACCCAGCTGTTCGCTGCTCCGGCATTAGGCTGCGCGTTTAACGGCGATTGAACCACCATTGCACTTCTACCTTTCTTTACATGATCCACGGCGCACATAACGGGAGTGTTTAGGTGCGACATTGTGAGGAGAAATTAGAGTACATTAAAGTTAATAAGATGTTAAGTGATGTATGTGGAATACCGTAAACATGTATAATAAGCAAAGAATATAGTGCCTACTATAAGGTAATAAGGCCAAAAAAAGCAAGATAAACAAGATGATAGAAAACCATAAGGCAATATGGGAATATGTATAGAGGGGAACCGTCTAACCATACACGAGGTATATAACGGCGATATCAGACAATAAGTGTATATGATACGCAGGTTAGAGGCCTATAGGGAAATCTGATATATAGGCTTCTCTCCTTCTCCTATAATATGAATGTATGTGAAGCTTATTACCTGCAAAACTGGGATATGGGAGGCGCCTACATCCAGATAAGAAGAATATAGGCATGGCAGGATATACAGTCTTCCAGCATATAGGCTAAGAGGGTATGGCGGTATATATGGTTACCTGCATATCTTATTACCTTATGGATATGCAGATTGCAGCGAACAATTGATTGGAAAAAAGTTCAGTAACGGAATCTCAAACTAGGCTTGGGAAAGCAAAAGCAAAAAGCAGATGTTTTTTGCGGACGTACTGGCCGGAAGGGAAACCCATGTCTGAAAGAATGAACTCTGAAACGAATGTTCTTCACCGCATCGACGAATTGTCGGAAGCAGCAGTGCAGTTCGAACTGTCGATCGATCAAAAGAAACAGGCGTTGTTTGACGCTTTTAATGAACTCGTGAATGCTTTTTCAGCCAAGACAGGCATTGATGGCCAGGTTGAAGAACTGAAAAAATCCGCTGAAGCTTTCGGGGTGGACCGGGGGCTAGTCACAACAATGATTGAAGGCCGAACCAAGATTCTGAAGAATCTGGCTGGTCATGCGGAATTCACGCCAAAAGAGGGCAGGGGACGTCCGACCATTGGCGAGAAGGCAGTTAAGGATGCCTTCACGGCCGCAGAGGCTGTGGCTCGCGGCAGTTCAGTGAAGGCAGTTGCCGACCAGGCAGAAAAGAAAGCTGTTGTAACAGCTGAAGCTGTCGCTTCCGATCTCAGCGACGAGACAGCCGCGAACCAAGAAGCGACGCCTGAGAGTAATTCGAACCCGGAAGAAAGCGCAGATCAGCCTGCAGCGGATGCCAAGACAGAAGCCAGCGCGACTGCTTTGCCCGAAGAACATGAACAACTCCAGCAAGCGGATGCAGCTGACGATATTATTTCAACGGATCAGCTGCCGGACGATGAGGGCAATAGCCGCTTGAACGATGGCGGCGATGCGATCGAAACGGCGTTTGACGGTATCGATGCATCTGTCTTTGACGGAGACGACATCGACATTGACGAAGAACAGGAATTTGCGAGTGAAGGCCTCGACCCTCTGGCCCTCGCCGAGATTGATCAGGCATTGAATGATGATCTGGATGGCTCGACCGCATATCTTGATCGCGACAGTTCCGTCGAAGACGGTGCGTTCGAAGGTCCTTCGACAATCGAGGATGATCCTGTGGCTGCAGCAGCTGCGAATGCGTCAGCTGCTATCAGTGGCCTTCATACCGATGAGCGGATTGCTGCATACGGTAGCGATCTATCGATGTAACGCGATACCATCCAGACAGAACAAAGGCCCGATCAAATCCATCGGGCCTTTATTTTTGACTGCCTCAAAAACCAAAGCGCAGCTGAATAACCATCAGTACAACGCAGGGGCTGAAATAGGTCGCAAAAGTCAGCGGATTGTCGATTTTTTCAGATCTTATGAACCGCAATACTAAAATGACAAGAATGGTGAGAAACAGGGCACCCAGAACGTCGGCGGGCTTCAACAGCAAGCAGACAACTGCAAGCAGCTTCAAATCCCCAAAACCTAGGATAGGCGAGGGCACTCCTCGGCCACTAAGGTCCGAGCCAAGCCTGGATGACGCCACAAACAAAAACAAAGCCATTGTGCCCATTGAAAACAGGATCGCGAAGATAAACTGCATTATCAACGCATCAATGCCACTCATATTCAGATGGTAAAGAACTGCTACAAGGCCGCACCAAATAACAATTGGATCGGGAACTAATCTCGTTCTGGTGTCCGAGATGCCAATGACAATGATCCCTGCAGAATATGACATCAGGAGTGCTGCGGTGCCATTGACGAGAGACGTCAGGAACAACAGGCTGATCGTAAGCAACTGAACCCCCAACATGAAATATATGGGGCGCAACCGCTTGGGCATCGTGTGAGCCCAAAAGGCTTTTGATTGAGCATGCATGATCAGATTCCGCCATACAAAAAAGTGTTCTGTATCAAGAATAGCGGGATGCTCATTTTTTTTGGTAACAAAAATTGGAGTTAGGCTGTGTGAAAGAATTTTTGATCGCCCAGATTTGAAAGGCGCTTTCACGATGCCAAATATTTCCCCTGTTTCTGGTGACGTTGCTGAAACTGACCCGATTAGTGTCCTCGTAACCAAACTCCGCAAGCTCGACACCGTCAGAAGCAGATGTCGACATCTCATTCAGCAGCAGACCGTATCTGTGCCCGCGAGTGATAAGCCAATTCGAGATATTCTCCGTGATGAACTGCGAGAAGAAGGGGTCGCCTTAAATGAGGAAACCCGCGAACTTGGCCGCAAATTCTTGGATGGCGATTTGCTAAAAGGCACACAAGACGGAGATATCGCGAACCAAGCCCTGCGTGAAATCGCAGCCTTCCTGAAGTCATCTGAGCAGTCTGCTGAAACACTCAATTACACCGGCACGCAGGAAGACGGCGGCACATTTATGCAAAGCGTGATCAACACGTTGTTGTGTTCAGACGTGCCCAAATACGTGATTTGCCTTCAGAAGGCATTTGATCTGTTCGGAACAAAAGGGTTTGACGAGCAGTTGAAAGCTCGAATATCCAGGGAACCTATCTGCAAATTCTCACTGGATGTTGCTCTTCCATCTCCAGGCAATATTGGCCGGCTGCTAACGCAGGACATTGAGCCATCAACCCTTCCACCCTCAATATGGAATGTCTCGGTCCGCACTCTGGGGGCAGATAGTGAAGCATTGCTGATCGAGATACATTGTCATCAGTTTTCTTTGTATGCGGCGGCACCAAGGGCTCTGAGCATTGAGCCGACACCTGTGGATGATCGGGAACAAAAATTCGAGTTACCCGAGGGCGCACCACTATCCAAACAGGTTGATGCCTGGCTGCAGGACGCAGGCTTCACGCTTACGCCGGAGTTTGGAGTGCCGATATACACGCTCGAAATACCGGAAGAAAACTTCGCTCACCCTGAAGGAATGCGTTTCCGATTGGTTGGCTCCCCTGGCAGACACATTTCGTCAACTGGTCCGATCGGGCTCATCATTGAGGCGCCGGGGCGAGAAAATGTGGTTGAAGCACTTCCAAGATTTGAACCGGCCAGAACGAGATTGCTGGACCAATACACTATCAGTGTCACTGAGCGTCTTCCAAGGCCAGAACCGGTTCAGGATGAACCAAGCGATCCGGGGAACGAAACTGAGCTTCCGGCCGAAGCGACACCAGCAATAGCGGCGGATGGGGACGATCCGGAATCTGCCGATATCCTCGAACCTTAATATCCTTATTCAAGTGAGAAGAAGTATGCCAAGCGCTCAACGAAAGTGGAAAATTGATACCTCGGTCAACAATATGACCATGGGAAAATCGCTTGAGAATCTGTCAGTCATTTCGGGATGCTCAGTGGAAGTTCTCCAAAATTCGTTCCAACCGGGGCAACAATTGCCACCGGAAATGGAGCTGCACCTGAAAGACAGTGAATTTGATCTGATCTCGTCAATCAATACAATTGCTGACGCGAACTACAGAGAATTCACTTTCTCCAAAAGAGCTGAGCAGTTCAGCCTTTTCATTGCGATCAAGAAAACGTTGCAGGCCTTTTCGGAAAAGGATTGTTCGATTTTCGTTAAGACGCAGAAGGCAGCTAGTGCGGTGATAATTCCTATCGAAATGGAAATCATCAGTCAGCTGCCGTTCGTAGCATTTCAAATGATCACTGATCGTCCATATCCTGGCACATCAGGACGCGCTGGCCCGAAAAAGGGAATGCGTGATTCGTGGGAGGTGCAAACATTCCTGCTTGATGACAAAGGGGACAGTCTCCTGATCAAGGCAGCCGGCTCCGTCAGCACTGTCTATTTTGTTGTACCGGCCGCTGAAGCTATCAGTGAGTTGCTGCCCGTTGCAGAAAATAACCAAGAACATCAATCCCCTGAAATGTAAGGATGAACAGATAATGGCCACTAAAGAAGAAGTATTTGGCAACGGGCTCAATATCGAAATTCGCGAACTCGTTCCGAATATTGGCGGCGCCCCCAAATTTAACCTGACTGGGAAAGTGATTTTTCTGGAACCCAACCAGAACCTTCCTGCTATCGACGGCATGGAAATTCGTTGCCGAAAGGTGGAGACCGTCCAGCAAGAGTACAGCCGAATTGACGAAGACGACGAGGTTCTGACATACCAGACCACCCGTCTCTGCGATGTTGACGCTCTTTCCATTGATACTGGCCGCTTTGTGTTGCTCGTCGATGAAAATGGCGACATGGAAGAAGCGGTCTTTGCCATCCCCGCAAGTGACATTGCATCCCTACAGGCTTCGATCGTTGAAAACGGTCAGCCTGTCACGTCGCTACAATGGAACCCGGCGAACATGCTACGCAACGTCAGTGATCTATGGGCAACAAAGTTGGTAGCTAATCGGGCAGGGACTATCTCCAGCACTGATCTTGAGGAGATTCGGGATCAGTATTCTCGCACAGCCGACCTGCTTCGATCGATGGTAGATCATTGCGGCTTGAGCGCCAGAGAAATCAACTGGTGCAAATTGACACTCAATACTTTCCTTGATCCGAACAACACGCCAGAACATCAACGGGAATATGTTTCGAAAGTCATGGAATTGCGGTCAAACAGGTATATTTCGCCAGATGCCTCTGATGATTTGCTTGCCAAGCTTGCGGCCAATCCAATTTCGAGAAGTGGGGCAGGTGCCTTCGGTTCAGATTTGCTTTGGAACCGCATCGGACCCGAAGCATACAATTACGGTGTTCGGGTCGTTGGCCAGAAAGTATTTGGTGAAGATTTTGACGTCGGGATGACGGATGTTGTTATGTCAATCATCCCGCGGCATTCCGTAGAAAGCTTCTTGACCAAAATCAACGAGCACAGGCATGTCGGGCGGGCAAGCATCCGCTTTGACCAAATTCCAGGCTATGCACCTGATGTCAATATCTACGAAATGTCCCTCGGAGAAGATGGCGACAATTGTGCCTTGCTCCACGTTGTCGACCACACCGGTCATTATGCGTATTGCTGGCCAGCAACCAATGTGGAACTTCGCCCTGAGCTTCGCGCTGAAGATCAAATGGCATTGTCACCGCCAGCAGCAGGAGCTCTTCCAGCCCCTTCTCTTCGCCTGCCGGCTCCCAATGAATCTGATGAGGGCAGCCCGAGCATTTAAGATCTCCCGTACAGAAAAAGGCCCCTACAGGGGCCTTTTTTTGGAGTGCATATTCACATTGTCGCGGCCAAAGAAATACTTTGATCATATTTCCTTGCGCCACGCCGACCGCACCCCCCCAAATGCTCCGAAATATGCAAGGGGAGGGAGTCCGGACGCAAATAGCCCTGCCGAAGGATCTCTTCGAAAACGCGCTTTGTGCCTAAACAGTCTCCCATAGCTGAATGGGCATCCTGCATTTCTTCGCCGGTCAGGAAATTATACAACACGGATAATCTTGGAGGCTTCGGCTTCCCGATAAATTCTGGGCCATAATTCAGTGAAGGGGGAAAGTTGGTAATCCCTGCGCCTTCCCGCATCGTGCAGTACCTGGGAACATTGGCGATCCTGCTCGACAGAGACCTTAAATGAACATCGTCAGGACGAGCGTTCTCCATCGCTTTCAGATGACTTCGAACCACACCAAGATCATAAGGAATATTGTGTCCGATCACGACATCTGTCGAAGTTATCATATCGGCAAGCAGAGGCAGGACAGAATACTGATCCATTCCCACGTTCTGGGCGGTTTCGTAAGAAATGCCGTGCACGTTTTCAGCTTCATCCGGGATATCCCATCCATCCGGTCGGACAGTGATAGACACCGCCTGATGTATCCGGCCGGCCAGATCAAAAGAGAGGAAACCTCCCTGCACGATACGTGGCTGCATGTCATGACCAAGAGGCACATCCGGCAGCAAGAAGCCCGTCGTCTCAACATCCAAAACACCAAGGATGGGATTTTCTCGCTCTGTAGATTGCAAAACTTCACTCATCCGGACCTCCAAAAAAATTCGGTTACATAATCTTCCATTAGTCTACAGGCATTGCCCGTTACCGATTTTTTGTGCAGGACGATACCGAATGGCACTTCATATTCCACGCACTCCACAGGAAGCTCGTCACGCTCGTTACCGCGAGGAGAGGGGCGAATATCAACGGATAAGCCGTGGCATCTATGTCGACATAAAAGACGATCCAGATGAAATTATCCGCGCCAATCCTCTCTTCATAGCAGCCAATCTTTACCCGGATTTTCGCTTGGTCGGAGAAAGCGCCATTTGTCGTGGCGCAAATGACACTGGCGAAATTTTCATCTCCGCGAGAAGCAAGATCCGATACCGGCAGCTGGGCCCACTGAGCGTTATCCGGAAGCAGGAATTCGCCAGTGAGTTTGAGCAGGTTTCAATTCCAGAGAATGAGCGGACTGTTCGCGTGCGCGTATCGAAACCAGAGCTGGCGGTCCTGGAATTTCTCGACGGGTTCGGCTCGGGAAATACCGATGTATTGCGCGTGGGCGCTGAACGTCTCGATCGAATTCATGGCTCGCGTGAGAAAACAATAAAAGCCTTGTTGGACGAGGCCGCTCTTATGGGACGCCATGATCTTCAAGAAAAAATTGAAAAAACTCTGACCCAGAAGGAACTCGCAGCAATGACCGAAAACTTTTTTGTATTTTGGTATAACAGCGTTATTGGCAAACTGGGTTTCGACGGCACGCGATATTACTGGGAAGGTCGCGACGGATGGGTGATCCCGTTCCAGCATAACGGAAGATCATTGCCCCCGTTTCTTGCCAACCTGCGGGAAGAAGGCATGCTTAAACGTGTGCGCAATGAAAGTGATATCGAAGCGTTGCGGCGCGGGGGGCGCTTCCTTTCAAATATCAGCATTGCAGCCCCAGGAAGCGCGGTCGCACAACGGCAACCAGACATCATTCAGGAACGCTTGAAGGACAACATTGCTGACAGCGTGCATGGATATGTTTTCACCGGAAAATTTGATGTAAGTCTGGCTGGTTTGGTCGGAAGCCTTGAAGAAGGCGATTCTTGTGTGGGAGAAGTCGCCCGCATGATGGAAGAGCATAACCTGCCAACGATTTCGGGGGCGCAATTCAAAGCGGCAGTGTTCCTCAAGCCGTCTGGAGAGTTGGCAGCTGCCGGGATCGATAATAACCCGTTCAGCCATATTTTGAAGCTTTCCCCGGCCAATGACAGACACTTTGGTTTCAATGAGTATGTCTGCATGAAAGCATCTGAAGCAGCAGGAGTGACTATTGCCGAAGTAGCCATGGTCGATCTTCCTGCTTTTGCGGGCCAGAAACAGACAGGCTTGCTGGTTGAGCGATATGATGTTGCGGACCGCGACCATCCTGAACAGCGATACTTCCAAATCGATTGTTGCGCACAGCTTGGTTTAACTCCTGAACAAAAGGCGGAAGGGTCGTGGGAAACGATCGCTGAATTGTTGGATAAAGAAACCACTGACCCGGTGAGCGAGAAAGAGCAATTGTTCATTCGAGCTGTTTCGTCGTGGCTGATTGGGGATTCAGATGCACATCTGAAGAACTTTTCAATTCTTCGCATCAACAAGCATGATGGACTGGGCCAAAATACCAGCGCCTTCACCAAAGCAGTGATGGCGCCTGCCTACGACATCACATCCTCAATCAATTTCGTACCTTCTCCGCACTTTTGCCTGAGCTTGAATGGTAAGCATCGCGATCTGACCAAGCAGGATTTTCAAGCATTCGGTTCCTATTGCGGCCTCAACCGCACGGATGTTCAGAAGGTAATGGAAAATGCTGCACACGGTTGTGCTCGGTTCATCATGAACATTGCTGGACGGCCGGAGCTTGCCCCTGAGCAGAAGATGTTCATTGACCGACTGCAAGGAACGGTCGTGAAACGAATGAATGATTTGAAAATTGAGCTGCCCAATGTTGAACCGGTTGAGGCCACATTGGAAATTGCGACAGTCGAGCGGATCGAAGGTATCTCGCCCAATGATCAATTGGCAATGTCGCCGCAATCCAATCTGCTGTGAGTAAATGATGATGACCAAACTGGATAGAACGATACTTGCCCCAGTAGTCGAAAAACTGACGGCAGCAGTGATTAAAAACTTCTATCAGAAGGAACATTTATCAGAAGGTTTGGTCGGCAAGTGGATTTGGGATGTTCTTGCCGATCAGCGTTTTGACGACAAAACCCCTCGGGCTGCTGCCGAAGAAATTAAGTGGCTTGTGCGTCGCGGATCGGGCTTGTCCGGAAGTGAAATTGCGCCACTAATTCTCGACAAATTCAACAAATTTCACCCTTTCTCCTCGACCCGAGAAGTCGTTGCCCAGAAGCTCTTTAAGCATGCCCCTTTTCAAGACCCTCGCTACTTTGTGGATACCCAGCGGGGACATAAAATCGAGGACATCGCCCGCGCACGCTTCAGGGAAATTGCGCCATCAATGGGACTGCGCCCCAACGATGGCATTATCGACACGCTGCGCAACTATCGACACCCGACCATCAGCTCAATGATCGGTACTCCCGACGAAGCTGCTGATGATTTGATTAACCACAACACAATCGTTATTGCAGATTACAAAGCGCCTCGACCAAACGGAACCCAGTTGGAGCCTCGCGATTTTAGCTCATTAGTGAGCAATTTGCTGACCCCAGAAAATGAAGAGCTTCTGCCGGTAGATGAAAATGACGGCAAGCTGTTCGATTATTTTTTGCAAATGCATCAGTATGGCATTTTGGAGCGCGAGCGCAGAGGTGATCCAGATGTCAATATCCGGCTCATTCTTGTCCGATGGTGTGGTGTACGCGGCGACATTGTCATCGACGAATTACCTTGGTCTGAAGATATTGCCCAAATGATCTGTGAAACACATAAGGAAATCTGGGCCGACTTTGTGATGACAGGGACTCTGCCGGAATTCCGAAAGCTGCCCGAACTTGATGAACGCGATGTTTCAGATGAATTGCAAGAGCTTTCATCACACTATGTGATGGCAAAAATGCTGGAGAACGCAGCAAAAGAAGTCGCATCAGAAATTCAGGGAAAGTTCAAAGAATGGGTTTCGGCAACCGGATATCTCAGCACCAAACTGATGTTGGGCTATCTGGACGTCACCGGAAAGCCTCAATACGAGGAAGAAGCGATCATTAATCTCGCCATCCAGTATGGTATCGACCCAGATGAATTCCGCGGCCCGAGCAAATCGATTGACTATGCTCGAACGCTGGAGGAAATCGCCACGCTACTTAAAGACCACTCAAATGATGTAACACGGTTTGATCGCATTCAGAGCATTCTTGATGCTGCACCTGTTGTTCCTGGCTCTCTTGATACTGAGAAGCTGGCCAAAGCAATTCTGGATGCCGGGGGAGATCCAACTTTCATTCGGGACCAGTCCATCGCATTCCGGACACCGCAGGGGAAAAGTGAGCGAGCGCAAACCGTTAAAGCGGTGAAGTCTCTGGCAAAGAAAATGCTCCAATCAATGATCGATGCCTCAATTTCTCGTGGCCCAGATGACATGGCAGAAATTACGGCCCGAATGAGTGACAGTATAAAAGCTTTGAAAGACGAAGAGGATCTGTCAACGGCCGACTTGATCGAGCGAGTGAATATTGAGATTGCACATGCACTACAGAATGAGGTTGTCGACACCTCCTTCGCTGGTGTTACGGATGAGTTCGATATTGGTGGGGAAGGGCAGGCGCCAACCGTCAGCTTGCCACCAGTTCCAGGGGGCTTCCCGACACGCCCCGTTGAAGCGGATAGCAGTGAGAATCCTGCGACATTATCCCGGGGCGGATTCTCAGGGGTACGTGGTAACGGAACCGAGGGCATGCTTTACGACATGTAAGTCGGCCGACACACCAATTGTTTGAGGGGCTGCATAATAAATGCTGCCCCTTTTTTTATTTAGGGTCTTATCGAAAAATAAATTTGGTAACGGAAATCGAAATTACGGTGGAAATACACCAAAGTTCAGAACCCTGATTGGCGATGCTAAAGCCGACAAGCTGGGTAAAGAGCTTTCTGTCAGAAAATATTTCGAGTGCTAGGAGCATCGTATGTCGAAAGGTTTTGCAAAAGTTCGTACCCGCCGTGGTGGTGGTGCAAAGAAAACGTGTGTTCAGGTTACTGCCCTTGATGCCAGCAAAGACTTCATCATGGTCTGCGAGACCGGTGAAGGCAAAACGCCCTTCAAGCTCTACAACAAGGACGACAAAAAATGGGACCGCGTGCCGGTTGGCTCCAGCCTGCTGATCAGTGGTATGGAAAAAAAGAACGACGGTTTCGTCCCGGTGTTTCTTGATTACGGCAATCGCTATCCCACGGTCGACAAATTTGCCTTCCTGCCCGCAGTTTCGGTCGTTCGGGTCCCATCGAAGGAAGAAGGTGGCGATGCGTATGCGCGCGTCCGCTTCCTCGATCCGGAAAACGCGATTGCAATCGAAGACACGTCGCCGGCAGGCATCAAATCCTCGATCGAAAAAGTCCTCGGTCAGGCATTCGTTCCGTCGTCTCCCAGCGATCGCAGCTTCATCATTCGCTGGCAAGACCACGAAGGCAAGCTCCAAAGCTTCATGGGTTCGGAAGATCTGCCGCTTAATGTCGGCGTTGAAGATGAAGCAAATGCAGCCGGCATTCGGGTGCCGCGCGACGTAGCCAAGCGCGTCGAGGAAATTGCAGCAGCAATGCAGGACATCATTGCAGAAGAAGTCGAAGCAGGATCGACCAAATTCGAATTCATCCCGCAATGCACGATGTTTGGTTCGCGTTCCCTTGTGGACCCGCGCACCGACGATATGGAAAAGCTGAAAAACCTTCCGTTCCCGACTGCAGACAGCCAGTGGGTCGTTGCCAAAGGAATTTCCGAAACCACCCAGCGCGAATGGAAAAATTATGGCATCCAGCCGAGCTTTGTCTCATTCAAACCGATGTATGACAAGGTGGCTCTGGTCAAAGCCCTTGAAGACATGGTCGCCAAGGACTTCCAGAGCGTTCCGAATGCTGAAGCAATGATCCAACAGTTCATCCGAAGCTTCTATGTCGGTGACGAAAATCTGAACTCCTCGTCTGCTGCCGCGCATCTTAAGCAGGGTGGGGTTGATCCGTCTGCCTTCCAGACTGGCTGGGTTGTCGGAACCGCGGTGCCGGAAGGATATCCTAGCCCGATCCCGGTTTCTGCTATCCATACTGAGCTTCACAAGCCGGAATACGATCCGACCGCAAACGCGAATACTGGTCCGGCCAATGCTGCACCCGAAGGCGCGGGCGCGTCGAACAACAACGAAATGTCGGATGCACAGCGCGACGAAATCGAAAAGGCCGCTGCATCCGCTGCAGCTGATGCAGCAATGGGCTAAACACGTGGCGTATTGCTAATCTTTTAGCGATAGTCTGAAGCGAACCATCAATTGGTTCGCTTCTTTTTTTTTGGTAACAGAAATCCCTCATAAAATTTCTCTCAAGGATCAGAATTCTTTGGAGAAATACAAAATGGCTGAATCAACCGCTCAGCAGGTTGCTATTGAAGAACCGGCAGCAAGCACAAACGATAAAAATATCCCCTGGCCAGATTTTTCCAATGCATTGTTCAAGGATTTGGAAATCAAGATGTTCATGCTCTCGCGAGGGCGTCGATATCTGATTCTTCAGAATGGGGAGAATTACCCATTCCAGGCCAAGGAGATGGGGTTCGTTCGCTCAGCAAGTGGCGTATGGGTTCGCCCAGAAGGGCAGATAACCAGCCAAATGTTTCGACAATGGCAGCAAGTTATCCCAAATATCGGGATTAAAAAAGTAGCGCCTGAAGACGTTGTCATTGGTGACAGCTTGCAAAAGACGGCGGTACAGGACCTGCTCTCGAAATCGGATGCCCTTGGCTACAACCGGTTGGGTCAGTTGGTATACCGCCTTCACGAAAACGACCGCCGCTTCACAAAAAACCCTCGTGGCTGGAAAATCGCATGGGAACCAGAAAATTATCAGGAAGAAGACGGAAACCGCGATCTTCAGCCGGACATTTTTCTTCGCGCCAAGGAAGGTGACTATGCGAGCCTGCTGAGATGTGCGGAGGGTGCATTGTTTTCCCTAAGCAGTGGGCATATCGAGAGTGTCGACGACATCGGAAAGCTGGCAAGTATCGCCCAAGTATCGCAAAGCGATCTTGCCGGAGCAATTGCTGACGCGATCACACGCTCTTACACAGCGACGCGAGGCATTGCCAGAGACGCATTTGATGTTGCACGTGATCTTGAAGAGCGCATTGTTTTCCAGACCGGGGCATTGCCCGCTCCTTTGCAGGTTGCATTAAGCCGCCTTCTTGGCAATGAAATGGAACTTCGCAATGCCAAGGTTACGTTCTCAGCTGATATTGCCGATCTTGGCATTGCCCTTCGTATTCCGCGCACAGCAGAATTGTCAGCCTTGACCGCCAATGACGCCGAAGCTCAACGTGCGGGAGCAATGGCACGCGGCAACCATTCAGCAATTCGTTTGGAAACGCACGACGATCGGGTCGCATTCCACAACGGCTCTGATGTGGTCATTCACAAAATGAGTTCCCTTGATCTGGATGAAGTCGAAGCGCTTCATGACTATCGGGCCGCTGACGGAAGGACGGTTCTGATCATCGATGCGGATCCGGAACCCACACAGGATGAAGTTGAAAATTTCCTGCGTGAAATAGGGCGTGGCCTGCATGTTGAAAACTCGGCCATCGTTTCCGGAAGCTATATTACCAAGAATATCGGCGGAAGAAGCCAGGTTGTTGTTTCCATTGGGCCCCGACGTACCGCTCCGCTTTCTGTCAACGAAGTCATCATTCCTGAAAAACTTGAACTGCTAGACAGCGCCGACGCCTGGCGCTTTGGTATGGACACGCTGCATTCGCGGCGGATTTCGGAAGAGGCTACTCGTATTGCAATCGGTTCGGCCCGGTCAACAGATGATGCAAGTCGGGAAAACCTTGATCCTGACGCTGATGTTAGCCAAGGCACCTTGTCCGATGACGGAACGGACTATCAGGTCCCTTACATTTCTGCATGTCGCGAGTTGGGAGAGCCCGAAGCATTGCTCCCTCGACACCTTGATGGCGCGTCTCGAAAAGCACTGGAACATCTTGTTCGCCGCCGCGGCAACATTGTTGAATTTTTGTGTGATCAGCTCCATTGGACGAAGGATCAGCTTGCGGAAAACCTTTCTCCTGAACAGGCTGACGCGGTCGCACTTTGGATTGACGCGCGCTTGACGCGTGATCCGTCGGAAAACAGTGTCATCTTTGCTGACGGCACCGGGACCGGCAAGGGACGTGAACTTGCCACGACGATGATCTGGTCAGCATTGCGGGGCGAGGTATCCATTTTTCTCACAGAGAATGTAAAACTACTGAACGATATCTGGAATGATATTCGTGAAATGAAGATGACGCACCTGTTCAATCCGCTGGTAACCAATCAGACGAAAAACTCGGTCATTGTGGATCTGAATACACACGAACCACTGTTTCCACCGGTCGATAGCGCAACTCTTGAAGCCATGTATGAATCAGGTCGAATTCCTGATGGTGTAAATCTTGTGATGGGTAGCTTTACTCAGCTCAACAAAACGCCACAAAGCTCGACCCGAGTTTCCTGGTTTAGAAAGGTTGTTCGCGAAACTCATCTGGTAACAGACGAATCACATGTAGCAGCTGGCAACGGCATTACTTCTCGCAATGTTCAGGCCATGATCCGGGATGCGCAGCATCACACACCGGGTTCCGGAACTTGGTCAAAGGATATTCGCGCCATCCCATTCTATCATCGGGCAATTCCCAACTCTCTCCCTATCAATCAGCTGGTTCCGATCTTCCGCAAAGGCGGGATCACTGCCCAGGAAGCCTTCACATCAATGATGGTAAGCTCCGGGAGGATGGTCCGCCGTGAAATGAGCTTGAGCAAAGTAGAATTCTCCACAGTAGCGGACGCCGAAATCGGCCTTAGCACCTCCACTGACAGCAAATTGATCATCGGCGCATCCTCAGCCGATCGTGCTGTTCGAAATCGTGCCATTGCTGCGGATGTTTCAGCCTCACTTGCGGAGATCGCCAAATTTGCCGGGTTGGTGCGAAAACACATCCAGCGACGGGATGCCGAGCTTGCGGCCGATCAACGTCGCCGCGTCCGGAACCGCAACCAGACAAATGACGGTGATATTCAAGCCATCAAAGGAACATCCGCATCGATCGGCTCTCCTTTGCATCAGTTTTCGCGCGTCTTTGAAGCAGCCCTGATTGCCGATTTAGCCGTTGAGGAAGGGCTCAAAGCGATCGAAGCAGATGAAAAGCCTGTCTTTGTTACGGATCTGACCGGCGAAAACTACATGTCGCAAATTCTGGAGGATGGGGAAGACCGCATACCAACGATCAAAGATGCCCTTAATCGCATCATTCTGATGTCCTGCAAGTATCGGCGCATGGGGCAGACACGGATCGCCATTGAAGAAAACGAGGACCTGCACGACGAATATGAACGGGTAAAAGCTGTCATCGCGACACTTCCCGACTTCCCGATCCTAGCAACAGATGTGATTAAAGGCGAACTGCGAAAACGAAATATCTCATTTAGCGAAATTTCGGGACGAAAGCATGAGGTGATCGAGAGCAACATCGTTCCTCGCAACGATACCGATCCAAGTGAAACAATTCATGATTTCCAATCAGGTGATTTGGACAGTCTGTTCCTCGGAAAGCCGGGCTTCACAGGCATTTCGCTTCATTCGTCCGAAAAGGCAAAAGACCAGCGTAAACGAAATATGCTGATGGTTTTGCCGCCCCAAGACATTTTGCAGCTGTTCCAAGTGTTCGGCCGGGTTGTCCGACGTAAACAGGTAACAGGTGCGTCAATCACTTGGCTTTCTTCCGGTTTGCCTGCGAGCCTGAAACTAGCGATGTATACCGAACGACATATGCAGCGCTTATCGGCCAACACGACATCAAATCGCGAGAACGCGGTGTCGCGTGGCGATCTGATCCCTGACATCTTCAATTCAGTCGGCCATGAAGTGTGCTTCCGGTTCCTTGAAAGCAATCCGATCCTCGCCGAACGGATGGGTTTGGCCGATATGGTTCGAGAAGCAATTGAGGATGACGAAAGTCTTGGCTCTCTCGATGGCACCTGGGCGAACAAAATGATGACCTATATGCACTTGCTTCATCCTGATGAGCAGGATCGCGTCATGGCCGAGATTTTTGAGGAATATGAGCAGGTTATTGAAGAGCTGGATGGGAGAAATGAAAACCCGCTTCGCACCAAGGCCCTTCTTGGAAACTGCAAAGTCATCAACAAGGAGGTGTTTGATGGAGTAGAAGGCGGGACCGGGGACCGGGAACCGGTCTATCTGGTTGAGGTAGAGCACACTCAGGACCTCGACCCCATGCGCTCAGAAGAAGTCCTGGCACTTGTCGACAATGCGGAAGCTGAAGTTAGCCGTGCGCAGATGTCTGACGACCCCATTTTCAAAGGTGCATCTCGACGCAGTTGTGTTCGAAACCCCTCTGAAGTGGCCAACATGATCAGGAGCCGAGAACTTGATTTCTTGACGGAGGCACTTGAGCGTCACAACGCAAAATCTGCCGATAGTCAGTTTGACTCAGTTGAAAGCGCACTTCGCAACTTTACCCAAAACGGAACAAACAAGAACCGTGTCCGAAAAACCGCCGACTTGATTGAAGACCTTACGAACACGTTACCGAAACTTCGTCCCGGCGCTTCGATTATCAACTATCGTGCGGATCGACTGGATTCCGCCGAGGGCATCATTACCGACATCGTTTGTCCAACGCCGGGTAATGAGATGAAACTGGGGCATTATCGATTGTCAGTCGTTTGGCCCGGTGAAGAGAAGCCCCAAAATATCAGTCTTTCCTTCATTTTGTCCTCAAGCGAAGTGTTCATCGGTGAAGGTATTCACGGCCGTCAGGCGGACAAGATCATCAAAAGTTTTGATGCTGATGACGCGGGTCAAGTCACGAAATCGCGGCATTTCCTTATGGGGAATATCCTTGAAGCACTCCGGATTTCGACATCGATGGAGAAGCCGCTTGGTCAGATTTCTACCTTCACTGACGAAAATGGTGTGGTGCATCGCGGTCTGCTGATCAAAGAGGCAGCTCAGGCACTTGATCTGCTACCGGTCAGCATTGCCGAAGCGGCAGTAGCTGCTGAAGTTATTTCCCGACCGGGTGGAACGGATCTCTATTCGACAAGCCAGCTCAAACCCTCAAAGGGCGTCGTAATTCGCCGCGGCGCCAATGGAGCCGATCAGCGACCGGAAACCTTCTTGGTTCGCTACCCGACAACCAAGGGTGCGGACAGCGATATTTACGAATCCGATGCAATCAACCGCCGAATTGCGAACATCGGCACGAAACGTGGGCGACCGACACTTGAGGTAACCGCCTACGAGCTGCCCACAATCCTGAAAGAACTGACGGACGCGGGGGTTACATTCTACGCTCCACCATCCGTCCGTCAGATGACTAACGAGATCGCGACAGATCGTGCTGAAGCCAATCGGGCATCATCCAACGAGCATTTGCATCAGGTTGTTGTCAACTTGGATAATCGAGAAATCAGTAACAGAATTCCTGAAGATAATACCCAGAGCAACGACAATGTCGGTTTCGATGATGACGCAATTAATATGCTCATGGGGTAACGGGAAGAATGGATCAGGAATTTCTCAAACAGCAACTCGATACCTATAGCCGCGTTCACCAAGTAGTTCCGATCGAGACTGGATTGATTAAGGGTGTGGCCTGGACAACCGGGCCCATCCTTGGTGGGGGGAGGTTTGAGTTTTTAATTAAGCAGAACCGTAATCATGCCACTCTCAATGCAGATGATGGTTTTGGCTTTCTTTTCGCTGGAAAAGTGCGTCTGCTTGCGTCGGCCGACGGGACACTTGGGACAGCAGAAATCACCCATGCAACGCGGTTGATCAGCATAGCTTCCTCAGATTGGCTTGATGGAACTTATGACAACCATGAAAACAACGCTGTGGTATTTGATACCTGTCTCAGGAATAAGTTGACGACACTCGGAATATTCGACCCGGCCACCACCAATAAGTCACCTTCGGCCCGAATTTATGCTGAAAGCGCAAATCATTTTCTGGATCAACTGAAACTTGCAGGCCGGATGCGAGGTATTGCAATTCCGGAAAGCACGATAGCATCTTTAAGCGAACGGTTCCCAACACTCGAAAGACAAAGGTTCGGTCGCGCCGGCCTGAACGAAATCGTGGCTGAAATCCCAATCGATCTTGTTGATGCATTACGGTCCACATCAACAATCACTGGTGACATTTGGCAGTACTACACCAAGAACACCGAAACGGGCGTTCGACGGAGGCAGGCGGCAAAATCATTTCCATTGCTCGCAAGCCGGCTGGCTGAGAACCATCGGATAAGCATCCAAAAAGCGATTGAAAATGGGGAGCCTCTTGCGCCGGTTATCCAGGATCGCCTGGGGTTGTCTAAACCCATTGTAAAACGGCTTCCCAAGCTGGTGTGGGATACCCATCCGATTGGTACAGAAGAAGCACTCAAAGCTTTAAACGCATGCCCACCAGATTGGACACCAAAAACCGAACAGGATTGGCGTTCATTTTGTGAAGTCGTTTCTTTCGCGAACTATATTCAGCGACTGACGGGCATTTCTTTCTTTGCTTTGGTAAAAAACTCCAGAGGGAAGTGGGGTGAAGTGGTTTCCAAAGCAGTTCAACAACTGCCGTCCGTTGCCGCGGGACCGAATGACAATGAATTGACGAGTACCGCTCGTGCTGCAGCGCAGGAACGGCTTCTCCATAACACTGAAGCACGCGCACAGGCCTTTGGACAGATTTTTCATATCTTGAACACACAGATAGGCAATCTGCATCGTTCACTCGTGCTTCCTGTTATTGCCCACCAGGCTAAAATTGGTTTCCAGGATTTGATTGAAAGTTCAACGATAGAAGAATCAAAAACTATTGCCGGGCATATGCTCTTCGAAGGGAAGTCTATTCCCGATATTGTCGAAGCAGCCCGCCGTTGGTCCTACCGCGAAACCCTTATCCTCGAAGCTCTGAATTTGGACAGAATAGAAGCTGCAGAAGCAGAACGACGCACAAATGAAATGTTGGATCAGATCGCCGATCTCAGGGGGCGCTACCGCGAGCATGATCGATATGAGGCATTGCAGGCAGGACTGAACGCGATTGACGCAAAAGCCTTGGATTTGAAATGGCCGTGCTTCTTTGGTGGTCGAAAATTCATTGCTTCAAATGGATATGAGATTATCTGCATGACCTCTTCACGGGAATTAATGGAAGAGAGTGACGGATCCGCGAGCGCCAGAGGTCTTGGTCATTGTGTTGGCCAACATAATGAACAGGTAGCGCCAAGCATAGCTGGCCATAGTTACAATACCTCCGCGCTACTTGGTAAGATTGCCTTGTTGTCAATTCGCAAGCCCAATGCTGACGGCACTTTTGAACGTAAAGCCACGCTTGAAGTTGCACTGGAAAGTATTGATGGCAGCCTTCACCGATATGCTGACTTCAGGGACTATCATTTTGGCAATTTGCACCCTGATGAGGATCGCTATCCTATTGTTCAGTTTCAGGGAAGATCCCGTGGAGTTTCCGACAATACGACCCAAGCACTCGATGAGCTGAAGCGAGCCGTAAAGCTTGGACAATTCATTCCCAACTACATGAACAATCACACGGAAGCCGTTTCAGCTTGGAAAGCGCTTGGTCAGGAGCGCATTGATATTGCCAGCCAGGCCCGAGCCGCATCCGAAGAAATTCGAAAAATGATCAGCGAGCTTGAGGGCCAAGTCTATCAAGCCAATCATGCACCACGAGAATACGATAGGGGGCTGGTTGGTCGGATTTGCGGCTATGACTGGTCTTCCGATGAAAACATTGTTCGTATTTGGAAAGTTTGGGCTGACCCACATCAGAGTGAGAATGGAGACACGGCACCTGCATTGTTGAGCAGCAAATGGCGAAACATGGGGTTGGAGCGTTTTGCAAACGGTGACCCAGTAATGAACAGCGCAGCCCATCTGAACCCCTACATACGCAAGGAGCAAAGTCGGACGGTAGCGCCTATCGTTGCTGAGGCTCCAGAAGCAAATCTGTCAATGTGACTGCGACAAAAATAATGCGCCCTGGGAAAGGCTACATCTGTAAAATGTAGTCATCACATGACGCACGAACCTTAGAACGAACATGAGATTTCAATGAAAAACCTGACGATCGAAGATATCACCCTCGACACAGCTTCAGCTTCCGGTTTTTTGAACTGGCTATCACAGGAGATTCCCGGTCCGCTCCTGACTACGAACGGTGATCTGCTTGCGGCCGAGGGTCATGCGGCATTGCCCCATGATGACATTGTCAATTGTCCATCTTTGCGCGAGTGGACCATCAATCCCACAGCACAATCAATCTCACTGACAATATATAAGCGGTCATCGAGCGAAACGATCAATCCAACTAAGGACATTCTGCTTAGCTTGGGTATTGAATTGGACAAAAGCGGAGAGACCAAACCCGTTTTTGGCTTTTTCATCTCACCTGATCTCACGAAGGACATGGAATCCTCGGCCCAAACATTCTCCCGCCTTCTTCCTGGTGCGGTTGACCTGATAGACGCAGCTGCACGCGAAGAAACGGACGTCTTTGCTTGAGCTCGGCGCCCTCAAAATGAATGCGGGTTAAACCGTAACGCAACAGGAACACATAATGAGCTCGATTGTCATCTGCGAAAAGCCGAGTCAGAAAGCAAAAATTGAAAAAGCCGTAGGTGAGACATATGGCCGGGTGTACGCGGCGCGAGGGCACCTTTTACGCTTGGCAGAACCTGAAGAGGTCAACCCTTCATGGGCAAAATGGTCAACTGATCTCTTGTATCCGGAAAATGGTGAGTATCCGCGAGTACCCTCCAGAGACAAAGATCATCAGGAACGCTTGGCCCGGATCAAACACGCACTCGCTGCAGTCAACTTGGTCTATCTTGCCACTGACTCCGACAGGGAAGGGCAGCTTATCGGCGAAGAAATTCTTCAATACTGTCGCTTCAGAGGCAGGGTCGCTCGGATCATTTTCAATGCTGAAGACCCCTCAACGCTCCAAGCCGCCTTCAACGCCCCACGTGAGAATATTGAATTCCAGGGTCTGTATTTTTCTGCGTTCGCGAGACAGCAGGCTGATCAGGTTTTCAATCTCAGCATCACACGGGCGTGGACATGCATAAACCAAAGTCGGGGAGGGTATGGGGTGGTTGGTGCCGGTCGGGTAAAGACACCCACCATGGCGATCGTATGTGCCCGAGAACTCGAAATTAGAAATTTTGTGCCAAAACAGTATTTTGATTTCAGCGGGAAATTCGATACCGAATACGGCAGCTGCGTTCTGAACCTGACGCCAAATGCCGAAGCTCGCATTTTTGACCATGAGACGGCTAAAGCAATTCAAGCCGCTGTCTTGGGATGGACGGGACCGTTAACCGTTGCCACAACGCGCAAAACACAGTCTCCACCCGATTTATTTACGATGGCCTCCTTACAAAAGGAGTCCTCACGGAAATTCAAGTGGGGCGCCCAAAAAACGCTGGATGTTGCGCAGGTACTTTATGACGCGGATTTGATTACATATCCTCGCGCCTCGGGGAAGTGGCTGCCTGAAATCGAAATACCGAATATGCCTCGTTTGCTTGAGCACATGAAATCGATGCTCGACGGTTCAACGCTTCCTGTTCTGTCGGGGCTGCAATCGCCAGTCATCCGCAAGGGTAAATCCGGACACTTCAGTGACAAGGATCTCAAGGGAGGAAACCATTCGCATCATGCAATTATTCCCAACCTAAACACAGCAAGTGACTGGCGGGCAAAACTTGCTCATCTCAACGCCGATGAGCTTCAGCTGTTCAATCTGATAATGAACCGTACTCTTCAGGCGCTGATGCCCGACCATGTCTATAACAGCACCAAAATTGACGCGAGTGTATCGATATCATCGTCGCAGTTTCCGCTTACATTCAAGCGGACTGGCACTGCTATTGTATCACTTGGCTGGCGCGAGATTGGTGTCCAAGTTGGCAGTTCATCGAAATCTATTCCCCGAGAGATTGGACGCCTAGAAAATAGCGCTGACAACGAGGATGACGATGAAGAGATCGTGAACCTTCCACCAATCCCGGATAAGGCCATTGCACGGCTTGATCAGGCGAATATCCTGGCAAAAACAACAACCCCACCCAAACGGTTATCTGAAGGCGACTTGGTCGACGACATGATTAACGCTTGGCGGTTTGTGCAAAATCCGGAAAAGCAGGAACGGCTGAAGCTGACGAACGGCATCGGAACAGAAGCCACGCGCGGTCAAATCATCGAGGGCCTCAAAGAGCAGAAATACCTTACTGAGAAAAAAGGCCTGCTACATGCCACGGATGAAGCCCTGCGAATGTTCGACTTTCTTCGAAAGGTTAGTCCTCACATTCTGTCACCCGGCTTGACGGCGGAATGGGAGGAAATGTTCGAGGAAATCGTCCGCAGAAATCGCCAGTATAAGCAAGTTGTTGAAGCAATCGCGGGGACAGCAGGTCGAATTATTGAGATATCCCTGGATAAGATGAAAAATGCTGAACCACTTAGGCTCGGCGCCGCTCCGGTCGTAGATCCGAAAATATTGCAGCGGGCTAAAGACCTATCTTTCCGAACAGGTGTACCCTTGCCGGCAGGTGCTGAAACGAACGCCCATCTTTTGATTGGGTTTCTCCGCGCGAACGACGATCGGGAAAAAAATGAATTCGGTGGTTTTGTCCCAAGCGAGAAGGCACTGCAATATGCAGAAAAGCTCGCACAATGGCTTTCAACCTCCATCCCTGACAAAGCACGCAGAGATGCGAGCGCTTTGAATGACTGGATCAATCTGAACAAGCGAGCAGCAGAAGAAGCAGCACCCACGATAGCTCCAAGTCCAAAACAGTTGGACCTGATAAGAAAAATCGCGGAACGAAATGGCATTCAGATACCGCTCGACGTAATTGCCGATGCACGAGCTGCAAGCGCCTGGATCGATAAAAATATGTTCAAAGCCCCCGTCAAAAAGCGTAGCAATTCCTCAGGGTCGAGCCGTAAGGGGCGAACCCCAAGCTCTATGCGAAGATCGTTTCAGAAAACTTTCAGCTGATACCAACATCCAAAAAGTCACATTGGTTTCCACATTTTGTGTATTTTGGATTTTGGTAACGGCGATCCTTGTTAGGATCAGGTATTGAATGTCCGCATTTCTCCATTTTTGTATCGCGGAAAGCTTTGTATGAGGCCGAAATGAATAGCATTAACACACCCGACAATCGGCATGAGCTGACACTGGACATTTTTGCGGATCCGGGTAACTCTTGGATACAGCTTTCCAGTGACGATGTTGATTTAATCGCCGAACGCTTGGGTGTTGCTTCGGCCATCGTTCTGCTCGACGTATGTGAGGGCGAAGCTCACCATCCATTTGACGCGCGTATGCGTCCTGGCAAGGTGTATTTCGATGAAATATCCGGGCAATACGCACGCGTTGCAAAGATTTGTCACGACGCTGGGTTTTCAATTGATTATCGGACAATCGAGCATCCAGTTTCCCCGGTCCGGAATTTTCTTCCATTCGAGGTGGATGGCTTTATAGCTGGCCTGGGTGATCGCCTTATCGAGGTAGAGGGACACCCCACGCCTTTCCAGATTCGGGGTGTCAGCGAGGTTGTTGAGGCAGAAGTGATTAGCGCTTCCGGTAAACCTGTAATGCAACCTGTCAGTGGATATGCCCTTGAGGTTGTTTACCGGGACCGGCCGGCCATTATCAGCTGCGAAAATCAGGGCCATCTGGTGAACCTGATCCCACTACATCCCGACCTGTCACCAACACAGCAGGCGGTAAATCATCTGCAATCCGAAGCAGCTTCACCGCGCGAACAGCGGGACAGTCCTGAAACAGGGCCAAGTATGGAGCCATGACCATGATCAATCAGGCCGATAATGTCGGCAAGCCCGTCAAGGTGATGGCCATCTTTCCCTCAAGAAGGGCAAGCAAAGTTGAGATGCGTGAACTGGCCACACTGATCAAGCCCTCGCTTCTTGGTGCCACTGATATCTGCGTGCGGATCGCAAAAGATGATCCTCACGCAGATTTTTTGACAACTTGCACGCAGCGCTGGGGGACACCGCGGCTTCATCTTGACCGGTCTGAAATGCTGGACGGGGCAACACATGTCGTCTGCTTCTCCCAAAACGGCAGCCTCGAATTTAAGGGCATTATCGACAAATGCAGCAAAAGGCAGATCAGTTTAATGGATCTCCGCTATTCGGTCTAATGGGAGAGGCAAAATGAAAAATCATAACGTCGATCTGATAATCAAAGCAGGAGCAGACGGACACCCTGGCAAGGCATTCCTCATGTTCGAACGGACCGGAGTAACTGGAGAAGCCGCCAATAAAATCGATGCGCCATTGAAGCTTTCTGTGCATCGAAAAACCGGTATCGCAAGAATTCATGGGCACGATCAGTCGCCAACGGAAGCCCCCCTTGCATCCTTCTCTGGAACTCAAGGCTTTCTATCTGACATCAATCAATTTGACTTTGTCAGGGTGATGGATGTTGCGCAGCAGCTTGCCTTTCTGTGTTCAGTCGAAATCGATTCAGGAATTTCCAAGGATTAGATCCGGCTTGGTCGGCTGCAAACGTCGAATAGCCATGTAATGAATACCCGAAACAGGAAATCTTCCATCTGACCAGACTGGAAGGCGAGGAGACCAAGAATGGCAAGTGAACATCCCTCAGCAGCAGGAGCTTCCAATGAAGCACACTCCCTGTATCTGGACTGCATGAATGAGGTATTCGATGGCGGGCCGATTTTACATGTTATAGCAGCGGATGATCTGGGGATGACGCCATCCAATTCGCAAAGACGGCCATTTCGTGCTGCCGCCCTGGCACTTGCAGCCAGCATGGCATACAGCGTCCCAACGGCATCTTTTGCTGGCGAAGAAATCGATACAGATCAGGTCGCCCGAATGATGTTAACTGTCTCGCAGATGGAGAAAACCTATCTCGAAGACTTCCAGTCTGTTCTCCCTGGTATTCAAGTCAATCTTGATTATCGCCCGGGAATTTCCGCAACAGCTGTGACAATGAGCCATATGTTGGTCCAGACGGAAATGACCAGCGCCGTAACCCCGCTTGCGGTAGATGCCGGCGATCGGAGCTGCACCGTTATCTCGACCGCAATTGACAAAACAATGAGCGAAGTTGTGCGTGCTGCGGGTCAACCAATCGATCTGGCAGCTGTCGGCCGAGCCACCCGGGACACTCTGGCCGAGAACATTTATGGATGCCTAAAGCAGGCCGTTGCGTTGCTCAACCATGAAACCAGCATGGACCTTCCTGAATACATCGAGGACGCCAGTGAATATGCTGATTTGGGCATTGGCGATATTGAAGCCGCCATTGGTGGAGCCTACCTGACCAGAACTGTTTTCCCTGACGATTCTTATCAGCGTCTTGGATCTTCTAATCCGGATCCGTTCACTGAAATCGCAAATGGCATGTCAAATGCTCTTTCCGAACGTATGTTGGACTATACCTATGCTGGAGGCCTCGGTCCGGAAGCATGGGGCGAAATTGTCCGCGCATCTCAAAACATTGCAATCACCCTGGCATATCCGTTGAAATATGGAGTTGAAATGCAGGGGCTCGATCTTGATCGCATCTCCAAGGCTATTGCAGCAGATCCCTGGGCAACACGCGGAAGTGAAGATATCGCTCTTTTGATTGAGTCGATGCGGAATGACTTTAGGCTCCCTCATCGTCTTGCAGAAGAAGCCCTTGATCAACTCAGCCAACCAATTGAGAGTATGCCGGCCGCCGAGCTTTATGGTGAAAGCATCAGCATTGAACTGAATGCTGATCAGGGCGATCCAAGAAACAGCAGACAACTTGTTGCCAACTCCCGGGACTTTGACCCCGAACCGTGATCCTATCGATCAGTGGTGCAGGTCAACAATATTGAATTTTCCCGCGTTTTAGGGTATACCAAAGCGTATTGTAAGCCATGTCGAAACAGACAATGAATACCGCTATGATTGCGACCAACCGTGCAAGCAGGGATACCCGTGTGGATTATCCATTCTTGACTGCCCTAAAGTGGCAGGGTGATCGCGCACGCCATCTCACCGAAGAAGAACAGATTCATCTCTACGAGAGAGAGTGGCGTTTGGTCGACGTTCTTGCGACGCCAGACACAAAGGAACTTCACCATATCAAAGCTATCGCGATGAAACATCATTCATGGCTGGTAGGTGAATGTGACAAGCGGATCGCGCTCAATACCGATATTGCGACTGTTTAAGCTCCCCGAAATAATAGCAGTTTGGAAGGGCACGAGCATGCCTGAGACTTACCGGTATGAGCGCCACAATCAGGTGGCGGATATTCTCAACGCGCTTGACGCAAAATTCCTAACAGAAAACAAGATTATGTTTGCCGGGGGTACTTTGCTCTCGATGACAATGGGTGAGTACCGTCGTTCGGATGATATAGACTTCATTGTCATGCAAGGAAGCCAGGCGCTAAAGAACTTGCGAACCTTGCTTGACGAGACACTCGCACCACTATTTCCAACGATACCCATCGGGATGAAGTTTGGACCGCTACAGCGCGATCAGTATGGCTTTAAGGGAAGCGTGCAAGTTGGTGAAACAACCCCAATCAAATTTGAGATTTTTGTAGAAGGCCGCATACCTGACCTTGGAGAGCCCAATTTTTATAAGGGCATCAAAGTTCCTGCATTGAACCGCAACGATCTTGCGGTGCAGAAGCTATTGGCTAATGGCGATCGCTTCTTCGTCCCTGTTACGGCTCATAGGGATGTATATGATTTGGCGATGCTGGCCTATTTCGGGTTTGACCTACCAGCCGAAATCGCACGAGCGGAAGTGACATACACTGTTGAAAAAGAACTCCGAAAGGCGCTCGATAAAGTCGTAGATGCCGAGGTTAGAAAAAAAGATTTCAAAACTTTGGAAATTCAGCCTGAAGCCGAACCATTAATAGAAAAAGGTTTGAATAGCCTGAGAAGAGATCTTGGCATGAACGCCATGCCTGAAGCGCACGACAACTCCCCGAGTATCAATGAGCCATTTTGATAGACGGGGAGGGTGATTATCTTAAGCCTGCAAACTTGTGGCGTCGCACCTATTTTAACAGGCCATCAGGCAGAAGTGCCGGCTGACCTTCTATCAAGTCGTTAAATGCTTCAACGCAGCTATCTATAGTTGACTGGCTTTGGTCGTCCTGAAACCAACGGGCCACGAGCGCGTAAACCGGCTCTAAATATATAGCTTGCAAAATCAAGCACAACAAATTGACAGAGCCACGAAGCATTAGGGGATTGCAGGTATTCTTCTGAATAATAGAGTGGGCACGCGACTGCGTCTCAAAGGTGGGATATTCTCCTCCAATCGATGATCCCATCGCAATCTGGGTCAGATACCCGATCCTTTCAGCCCTGATCGCTTTTATCTCACGGTCTGTAAACGGATGTTCAAAAAATAGAGCACCGATGCTCAACCCACATGACAACACAGTCACAATAGCACCTTGCAATCTCCACCGACCGATAAGGAAAGAAGCGGCACCGATCGTCGCCCCAAGTGCGGTAACAAAAGTAGCTAGAGCCGTCAAATACACCCCGTTGATGAGGTCTAAAGCGGTAAAATATATACCGGAGAGCCCGACAACAAAAATTATTGCCACGCTGCAGGGAGCGACCCAGGCCGAGAGATTGAAACGTTGCAATCTATTATACCTATTCGGATTTTAGGGACTAAGCCCCTTAGAAAATTATGTAGAAGGTTTATTGAAACTGTTTTTTATAACAATTGCCCTTATGTCATTCCAAGCTGTTGTGCCGCAATGTCAATCCTCGCAGGATAATAATCGAGTAGAAGGCCATTAAATGCTAAAGTCTTTGATCATGACCGCCATGTTGGTTAATCCGGATCCCGCATATAAACTGATCTCGCTACCAAATGCCTGTAAGCTGGTGGCAGGCGCCATAGCCGGGGCGGGCCCTAATTCCATTAACGCAGCCGCGGCCCTTTTCCAAAGCAAAGACAGTTCCGGATCACGTGAAAAGCAGATCATCGCTATGATCCGGGAGCAACGTGTCTGGATAACTGAAACCGAACAAACGGTGTTCCTCCTGGATGTGCCGAGCAATAGTCACGAGCTCGACGAGATCATCAAGGTCCGTTCAAAACCGGAGGTCGAACCGCTTGCAACGTCGACAGGCAAGGTCTTTTACGTGTTTGTTGGGCAACTCGTCTGCTGAGCCACATTTTACTTGGCCCTCGCTGGCCGTTAATCCCTGATGTTTAGAATCTCGACCTGACAGGCAGCAACAAGACCTGCGGGGGGAGATTTCATGTTCAAAATCAAGACAACAGGGAAATTATATGCATTCTGAACATAACAATGCTGAGCATACCAGACTGCAAAAGTTCTTCGATGAGCTTGCAGAAGAACTTTCAAAGCTGGGACCCGACCCTGTCTACAAAGAGATCCAGCTCTATTTAAATGCAGCGCACCAAGCGCTGCGTTCAAAAATAGGCCCGCAAAAGAAATCCGTTAAGGGTTGACGTGACATGGATGCGAGCAGGGAAGGGCCGCACTCCGGTCCTTCCTCATTATTTCTGGAAAGAACGGTGGCTCAGCCAGCCCTCTTAGCGGAGGCAATCCGATCATAAACAAAAGAAACGCCTGAAATCACATGTCAGACCATTGAATGACTAGGGCCAGTAGACGGCTCCGCACTGAGTGGCTTTAATGGTCAACGTGCATCCACGATGGTAACGCACCATAGTGAGACAGGAAATTATGGATCAATGGATCGAAAACCTCCGCGACAAAGTGCTTCAGTGTCCGCTCCTCCGGGCTATCTACAGCAAGGCTATCTGAACTCAATGCTACAGTATGGCGCTCTTTGCATTTTGGTGTGAGTTTGTTTTTTTGATCAGTTGCAACTAACACTCGCTCGATGAACTGAGCCACAGGCCAATTTGCTTCATCATTATAAAGCTGGTTGATTGTCCAAGAAAGGTTAACTTGCTTGCCGTAAAAGCCTAGTGGCTTGTTCGCGCCGTGCGAAATTACTCCGAATACTACTGCCAGCAATTTCAATTGGCGTAGGGCACTATCGCTGCGCATGTTGTGCGGTATCATCCATGAGAGGCGCAAAAGTTCTTCTTCCAGCAGGCCCGACAGCGGTTGCTCCATCATGCTTCTCAGTATTTGTTTTCGTCTGTCCTGGCATGATTGCCGTATCGCCGGAGTAATTTTGTCTGAATAGTATGGCAGCCCTTTAGAGGGAAACGTCAGATCATCAATCTTAACCAGTTGACCGGACGAGAACCCATCTCCTTCACGCTCAAAGCATTTAAGGATCAGCGTTTTTTCTCGGCGAGAAGCTTCGCAGCTTTCTGCATCGATAAGGAATGCATTCTCACGGTGCTCCCGTATCACATCGATGAAGCTTTGAGGGAGAGCGCCGTGCTTCATATCGGTGCCATAGAGCACCCAGATAATAGGGATTTTTTCACGGTCGTAATGAAAAGATCGGGCTACAATTTCCGTTTGGAACGTTTTTGATAGTTGTAATTCAAGTACGAACCGCTTTTCACCCCAGTCAACATAGACGTCAGGAAACTTGCCATGGGCAGTTGAAGTTGGTGGAAGGTACTCTTCAACACGAACATCCAAGCATCTCTTATCTAAGCTTGCCAACTCGCTGAGTGTCGCGCACAACCGCTCGTGCGTCGGGGATACCTGCCTCCCCTGATATTGCAGAGCACGTGCTTGGTTAGGGGTCATTGGAGATTCGGTTGCCCAAGCGCACCAGTGATCCATTCCTCCAAAGTGGGCATAACCAGGCATCGTTCCGGATCTGCTCGGAATGGCCCGGATGAATACGGGCTGATCACACATCATGCATCTGGCCTCGTACCCGTCCGGATCATTATGTTGTCGCTTCGCCGTAATGCGTGCGCGAAGATCACCCCAAACCTCTGGGCGCATAGCCATAAGGTCGCTCACCGACACAGGGCCAACACCTTTATCAAAGTGAGCTATCTTTATTTGGCGCTTTCGTTTTTCGTTTATGGCTGATTTCTCATCATTCTATTGCGAGTTAAGTCATCTTCAGCAAAGCCTAGATCATTGGACTTAGACATGTCCAATCTGCACTCCATTTCCCTTACTTGGAAAAGTATTCCTGCCAGTTCTTAAATAGATTATCGGGGTCCGAGATGATGAGTTTCTCTACCTGATAGGCCCGTGCCGTTTGCTGAACTTGAGCAAAGGCCTTTTCAACGGGCACACCATAATCACTTTGAAGGAATGTCGCGGACTTTGCCTCCGAATCAATAAAAGCAGGTGCATTCAAATAGCCGAAAATGTCTCCAGTACCTCTCGGGCTCGGGTAGACGACAAACACAAATTCCCCATCACTTGGCTCAACTCGCTCTTTAGTATGCGTTATCAGCATCACTTGTCCTTTGCCTCGTATTCCAGTCTGCAGCATTGAATTCAGCCCCACCAAGCAATAATAACCTCATGTGATTGCAATGTATCGCGTTATGGTCAAGTTCATTTGAGATTCCTTTGCCGCTTAGTATGCTCAAAAAATCTTGGCCCAAGCTTTTGATATACATCTGCGCGAAGGATCTTTTTGGATTGCGGCGGAGCCAGTTCAGTAATAGTGCATATCCCGCAGCTGTTGGCCGTTCTCCCGCACCGATTAAACCAAGCCTGACAAGCCGCGTCTTGGTCCCAGTATCTGGCAGTCCAGTAATGATGCCTTCTGAAGAAAACACCGCAAGCCCTTCCCATTCCTCACGGGTGAGAAGATCATAAAGCTGATCTGATGACGGGCGCCGATTTATTGTAATTGGCCAGGTATCGGCTTATCTCCCCATCTCTGGGGAATTTATACTATTTCCAGCTATCTTGGTTTTTAGGCAACGCGC
The DNA here is from genome assembly GCF_000300235.2 of Thalassospira xiamenensis M-5 = DSM 17429. NCBI lineage: Bacteria > Pseudomonadati > Pseudomonadota > Alphaproteobacteria > Rhodospirillales > Thalassospiraceae > Thalassospira > Thalassospira xiamenensis. The sequence continues at coordinate 58,376 of NZ_CP004389.1, forward strand.
CGTGTGGATCATATACGACAATCCTGTTTGGCGCTGCGTCTGACCAATCCCATAATACCAGGTTTACATTTTCCGTAGTTGCGTGCGGAGCGAAGCTATTGACCAGAATGCCTTGGATACCCTGGCTTTTCAGGTCATCCGCAATTTCCCAACTAGGCGGGGTTTGATTCTTCATCTTCATTGCTCGCCACGGGCAATTAAGATCTGAGTTGGAAATGCCTAGTTGATTGCAAACATCGGGAGACGTCAGGTCCAGTATTTTATCAAAATCTGTCTCGTAACAGCAAAGAGTGGTAGGCACTATTTTGGGAAGCATACCTTGCGCTGCTTCCAACACAGCCGTCTGGATGGCCGTCGAGGTATATAATGCGCCTTCTTTCGGACGATTGAACCGCCCGCCATGAAGTTTTGCCCCATCACCCGAAGTTGGTCCCCATGACCATTGGGGACTGTTAAGTCGATATACCGTCTCCTTGAAAGCACTACATAAGGTCAATGCGCTTGGCAAAGGCAATATCACGCATAACCTCCGCCAGCGACTTCCTCCAGATAGTTGATCACAGCGTCCGCATTCCCGGATTTAACCAACTGCTCTGCAGTCTGCCCACCAAATCCCGGAAGTTCCTGTGAGCGATACCATGCCCATGCTGCTGGAGCAGACCCCATCCAAGGCAACACTCGATTAAGGATCTGGATCAACTGAGACAACCTTAACTGAGTACGGGGGCTTACAAGCCGGTTTTTTTTGGAGATCGCATCTCGCTGAAGACCAACGGCCGGAGCAATGTCTTTTTTGGTAAGATGCAAGGCAGTCGTTAGAAACTCTATGCGAACGACGCCATTCTTCTCAAAGGCTTGCTGAAGGAATCCCTTTTCTCGATTGTCTTCCAAATAGCCTAGCATTTCCGTGCTGGTCATGACTGTGCCTCTCATTTTGACCCAAAAGTGGGGTATTACGTGAGTAATATAGTGGCTCAGTTGTCGAGAGGCAAGAAGGTGAGGAGAAACTTGATTAAATTCAGGAACAGAGAAGGGCCACACCATCCAAGATGCCCTTCACTGACTGTCCCTTAATTGGAATGGTTGGCCACGCGATAGCCTGAAACAGATCGGTAACAACGATTGCGTCCTGCCCCAAGTGGGGGGCGTGAACAGTGGTACGTACCCTTGGTGATCACTTACTATTCCACTTCGTCGAAATTGAATTTCTGAAAACGATCCTCCTGATCTTTTAATTCTCCCCAGTCGAAATCATACAACTCCTGGCAGAGCTGTTCTGTTGGCGGGCATTCAGGTTAGGTCCAGTCCCGTTGCTCGGCATGCTCGTCTTCCCACTTGGCACGCGCATCGTAGCTCTCCGCGATCCGTTCGAGCAACGCGCCGGTGCGCGGCCAAGTCTGCGCACAGAGGAGCGCATCGGCGCGATAGCGCTCCGCGAGATCACGCTCCTGTTTTCCGCCATCGGTGGGCAGCCGGACAGTAACGCCGCGGCGGTTCGATACGCCAACCGCAAAGCCATCCTCGAGGTCTCGGCTGCGACACAGCTCGATTACCTCGCAGATCGGCTCGGGCGGCCAGACCTCGCCAGCAACGACCGGCGGTGCCGACAGAATTTGACCGATCCGCGAGTCCCCGATATCGGCGAGATCGGCCTCGGCGCACAGCTTGCGTGCCGTCTTGACCCATTTTTCCAGCTCGACACCGTCAATCACCCCGTCGTCGCGCGTCCCCGGCACGTGCGACCAGTCTTCGAGGACATGATAGGCCTGGCTGGTAATCATCCGTGTGCGCTCACGTGCACCCGCATCGTCGGATTCGAGTTCGATCTTCCCGAACACCGCATGGAGAAGCTCGACGAAAAAGGCCGGATTCCTTGCCAATGCCTTATGTAACTTGCGCGTCGGGCGCTCGGAATGCCGCAGGGCGTGGAAATAAACCCATTCGAGCTTGAGTATCTCGTCGTCGCCGACAGCGTCGTCGGCATCAAGGCGCACGAATGCCTTGCCGACGTAGTGAGTGAACATCGTCAAGTCGTTGTGATCGGCCTGAGACTTCTCCTCGCTCACTGTTGAGGGATGGCGAAGAACGTCCAACAGATCGGCAACGTACCCTTCGCGGTCGGTCGGTCCAATCAGCATTTCGAGCGCCGAGCGGCCACGATCCTCAGCGAGGAGCTTTTCGACCGCGATGTGTATCGCCGGACCTTCGGGCACACGGAACGTCTTGATCGTCCGCCAATAGGCAGCGTTGATCTCTGCCCCCGCCGCGGCCACCCGCTCCCAAGTGGGCGGCTCGACCGGCAACGCCATCATCAATGGCACGATTTCGGTAGGCGGCCGACCGGCAACGATGGCAGCATCGAACCGATCCCATAGCCACGCCACACCGCGCACTTCGGCAAGCGCATACGTCATGCGCTGCACCATGTCGGTCAACGGCGGCTCGCCGCGCGCTATTGCCGCATCAAGAATCGCATCCTTGAGGTCCTCTGTGATATCGGCGGCGACGAACGCCGCGCCAAGCTCGTTGGGCATCTGTAAGGTCAGAGCATAATCGACCAGCGCATCGACCGATAACGAGCCAGCCAGTTCTGCAACCGCGACGCGTCGCTCGTCAGCGAGCCGTTTCTCCGCTTCATCCCATGGCAGGTTACCGCGGAAGTGGTGATTGCCGCGCGTGAACAGCCAGGCATGCCGCGCAGTCGGCTCGTTCGGCTCGAGCATTTCGAATACGACCTTCAATGGCGCCAGCTGCGCCGCGTCCATTGTCCAATCGGCCCCGGAATATTGCTCGTGCATTACGATTAGGCCGCGCAATTTTTCGCGAAAGTCCCCGCCACCGGCACTATCGAACCCCGATGATGCCGCCGCCAGTTGCGCCGCAGCGGTTTCTCGCCATGCCGGACTGAAATTCGCCCAATGTTGGAGCAGTTCGCCCCAACGCACGGTGTTATTCCCGACATGCGCAAGGACACGTTCGCCTATCGCGTCGTATGCCCGCGCGATGCCGGGTCGCGTGACCGGCTCGGCATAATCCACCGTATAGTCCCGCCAGCGCGGGCTCGCCGACGGCGTCGAGATGCCGTGCATGCTTGGCGCGATCCCGAGCAACAGTTCCCAGCCGACGCAATTGTAGTGCTTGAGAATGAGATCGATTACCTGCAACCGCTGCTCCGCAGTAGCATAGGTCTGCGGCACCCAAGGGAGGAATATCCTGCGCAAGGTCGCTTTCGGCCGATTGGACACGCGCCCGCCGGGATCGCGCTCAGCGAGTCGCGCCAGGAGCAGACTGACAGTCGCGAGGTGACGCGGACTCCAGGCGTGCAATTCTAGCGACCAGAGTAGGTCGGAGAGATATTCCTGAGGGTGAAACAAGCCCTCGTCGCTGCGGAAGAGCGCCGCCATCGGGCTCGGGTCGCGGTCGATCGCGGCGTCGATGCTGTTGAAAAACGCCTGCGGTGCGGCTTCGGACAGCAAGCGGAAGCTGTCCGACAACGACCACCACAAACGCTCGTCGGCTTTTTCCAACAATCCGGAGACATTGCGATGCGCGGCGAACGTCGCGGTCGATGCCGCCTTCGCGCGGTCCGGAAACACGCCGAGAGCCACCATCGCCTCGCCAAGCCCGTGCCTCAAATCGGGGGATGCGACCTTGGGCGGCTCGCGATCGATCTTCCAGCGGTCCTCGGGCTTGGCGTCGAATGCCGGGTCACGCTCGCCCATCACCGCGAGGAAAGCAACGTTTAGGCGATCGAGATGCCCATCAGTCAGGAACGGCGCGAGCTGAAACCACGCATCCCGTAGGGAGGCCAGCCGCCATGCCGTGCCGGAACGGCGCACCGGGCCATCGAACGCAGCGGCATAAGGCGCCAACGAAGCGACCAACGCATCATAGCTCTGACCCGAAAGGCGCTCGAGCACTTCTCGGTCGACGGGATAATCGTCGCGCCAACCCCCGGCAAGCATCGCCGCGAACAAGGCCGGGTCGATCGGCGATGATGCCCAACTTGGGCAGCCAGCCGAACTTGCGGACATCAGGCGCCGGAGGACGACAAGGCTGCGGCCGCTTTGCAGCGCCAGCCGGTGGGCTTCTTCACGCTCAAGGCCCATCGCCTCAAGCTCGCTCTCGACGTGATGCCGCCACGGCCGCTCTAGCCGGATAACATTGTGTGGCGCACCTACATCGGAACCCAACGCACGCAGGACGTGATGACCATCAGCCACCAGCGCCGCCGCCACCCCGGGATCGCCCCCATCGAGGATCACCGCCAACTTGGGCCCAAGCCCGACCAACTGGCGCGCGACGTCTTCTGATTGTGCCGCCAGGATGCGGCTCATCCAATACACTCGGTAGGGCTCGGGCAGCGCAGCAAGCGCACCCGAGACGAACGCCATCGCTTCTCCCGACGCTTCCGCCTGCAGCGAAATCGTCGCTGGCGGACCGTAGAGCCAAGCCAGCACTTTTGCCGCTTGATCGTCGCGATCGACCACGATCAGATTGCTCGATAGCGGCGTGACGGTCGCCAGCGACCATTCGCGCCAGATCGAATCGAGCCCGCGCAAGCCTTCGGGCCGCCGCTGGATGCGGACGGCAAGCCATTCGGCGACGCCGGGGTGAAGCTCGAGCCAATGGACGAGCATGTCGCCATCGATCACACGAACGTCGCGCCACACCCCATCTTGCTTCTTCTTAGCAGCCCAGACGTCCTTTTGCGGCCATCGCTGTGGTGTGAGGAAGATGAAACAGGATACGGCCGGATCGATTTCCAGCGGATCGGCCGTCCGCTTGACATAGTCATCCTCAGCCTTGGCCGGCACCTTGCCGCGCTGGACCCCGATCTCCCACGCCGTGATGCCGGCGGGAACGTAGAGTAAATCTGTAGGAGTGTCGCACACGCCGTCCCAACCCGGATGCTGGATGCTGTCGTCCGAGGGGAAGCGCAACGTCGCTGCCGGGCCATGCGTCGCAAGCAACAAGCGGCTGATCAATTCGGGCATCTTAGCCTGCCCGTCACGCGTGCCCGCCCATTCCACGATGTGCTGTGCTTCGATCCAGCGCATAGGTTTGCCGGGCTTGGGCATAGTCGGCGCGGGCATCTTCTCCGTCACGACCGCCCCGCTCGGCAGGAAGCTAATGCCCTGCGCTTCGATGGCATCCTTCATGGCCTGGGCGTTGTTGGCGACCGGGGTTCGAAGGCTGCGTTCGAAATCGGCGACCGTGGAAACAGCAATGCCGGCTGCATCAGCAAGGTCGGCCTGGGACCATGCGAGCAACGCGCGTGCGGCACGGATCTGTTCAGGGGCTGGAAATGCAGGACCAGACATAGATGTCATATTAAATCACTGACCTCAGCTTCTACAACACTACCAGCTCGGTGTGCGGATACTGCGCGATCCCGCAGATGCGCCGCAAAATAAATCTCCGGTATTGGAGCTCTGAGGCAGCGCCTGCCTTTCCGAAACTCTTCATCTATTTTCTGCGGCATCTATGTCCCTTATTTGGAATTGCCGTTTTGCACCCCGCGCATATTTTCGAACGGCGTAGCGCACTGATTTTCCCAAAACAGTCCAGGGTCGTAGTTTTCAATGTTTGCATCCCACCACGAGACCGCGTCATTAAGAAGTTGACCGGATTTATGTGCCGGTATGCTAGCCCTTTGTACAAAAAAAGCTAAAGTCTCAAGCGCCGAAGGATCTAGCGCAAACTTTTCCCCAGCAACACCGCATATGTAGACCATTGACACGCGGGAACCTGTCTTAAATTCCTCTGTTACAAAGACATCATCTGCGGACGCTGTGCTTGTAATTGAGCTGAAGAGTAAACAGGCCATTGCAAGTCTGCGTATCATCACAATTGTCCCTTATTTGGAATTGTTTACCTGTCCGCTTCAGATTCACAATGTGCGTCGCTAAACACATTTGGCACTATAATGCGGCGATCCATCCCAAACGAGATCCCATGAGGCGCCCGGTCGAACATTACGAACAGTCGTAGGATCAAATACTACCAGGCAATCTCCCTCCGGGGCGCGCACAGAGGGGTAGATGAGGCCGATATGCTCATCAGCTATCAGCGCCTCGGATAGCGCCTGACCCTTTGGATAGCCCACTGCAGGATCAGCATGTAAGCACGGGTGATCTGGTTCATCTCGAATGTCGGCGAACTCGCCGATACAATCTGAAATGATCTCTACATATCGCGCTTTGTCCTCATATTTGCCTATATAGGAAAGCTCGCGGGTGCGATGGAACGCGACCTCTGCGATGGATACCTGAGTATCCCAAGCAGAATACCAAGCACCGCGTTGTTCGCCGTTAAACCGATTTCCGCCAGTCCGTGTATATGTGAAGGCGGCATTGATATGACTATTGCCATAAGCACTGATATCTTGTTGCCGTTTCCGCCATGCGAGCATCAAAGGGTCCCAACTGGGGTCGTTACCCTTTTCTGCCTCTAAGCGCGCACTGGTCTGCCCTTCGAGATCAGTCAGTAGAGCCATCTCTTCGTCGTTATCAACTAATCCTGAAAGAACGGGTGGCTTGTGGTAAGTCGCGGATATCAGACGGACTAGGCCACGATCCTTAAGCTCCGTGAGGATCATGATCCCCCCCGCAATGCATCAAGATATTGTCGAACGCGCAAAAGCGCAGGTAGCCCACCTTCGATCAAAACATCTATTGGCCTGGCGCCGCGGCACAGTGGGCCTACATTCGGCAATTTAATCCAGCTATGCGCAATCTTGTCATCAAAGTAGAGATTCAACGCTTTGTAGATGCCAACGATAGCACTCAATCGGAGAACCTGATCTTTGCTAAGCTTTCCAGAAAAGTTCGGCTTTCTAGCCCTCTTCCACGTACTGAGAGACATATCCACTAGGTTTGCGCTTTCCTCGATCGAGAGGCCCCATTGTTCACAAATGCGGTTGACCGCCTTGAGGCCCACTAACGCCTGCTGTTCGCTGACAGTGGAACTCGCCTTCTGCATTTCATTGGACAAAGGGACGGCAAGTAGGCCTGACAGTCCGATTGGCTTGATTTCTCCAAACAAGCCTTCGTCCGAGTTGCCACCTAACTCACTTACAATCACCGGCCCGGAGGAAAGGTGCCTAAAATTTTCCTCCAGCTTCAGGTGCCTTTCGTAAAGCCGCTGAACCAACGGTGTAATTTTTCTGCCTTGCAAGTGTTTTCCCGGAATCTGAAGGTGCACAGCCCCCGCAGAACCGTGCTTCTGTTCTTCTGTCTTAACCATCTAACCCTCCGCATTTGCCCTACAATATAGTCCATTTGGACTGTGCTGCAAGCTCATCGGGACCGATAGCCCCATTATCTCACCATGCGAGCCGTCAAGAGTCCCAAAAAAGGAGAAGACCAGTGACGGCCATAGTTGAGAATGGTGTTATCTGGATGGTTCGCGTCCCTTATTTGGAATTGCTCTTGCTGCGCTGCCCTGCGTGTTTTTTGAAGAAACTGTCTAACGAAGCTTTCAACAATGACAGGCAGAAGCCAACGATCACAAAACACACGATGAATACGGGTAATAAGATGAGCCATTCGTCGATGGTGGGTTCAATTCTGCTTAGAATTTCGTGCATTTCTCTGTCCCATATTTGGAATGGTATTTTTCCCATGCGTCATATGCAACGCAAGCTGTCATAAGAAGGTAGTAGACAGCAAACAACCAGCTTCCCACCTGAGACTTGAACATCTCCATGATGGATGGAATATCAAACGCGTATATGACAAGCCCTGCCGGCATAACCGGAAGCATTAATAGAACTAGGGTTTGTTGCCAGTGGTGCTTTTGATAGATCAATTTAACAACCACTATTCCGAACAGCGCCCATGAGGCCTGTCCGGCCCATTCGGGGAGATACGCAAACAGCATCACCATCACCATTGCCGTAGCCGCGATCATCGGACTCGCCCACAGCACGGTCGTTGCCAGTTGATGCGCAAGACTATGCTCTTTTGTCTTTGATTGCGTGTTCATCCATGATGTCCCTTATTTAGAATTGTGGCTTAGTGACATGCAGTTATTGTCATGATGCCATTTCACAATAAACTTCCCTGGGGCACTCACGGAGGCGACGAGGGAGGTTAAAATCTCTTGTGCGTCACCAGAGAAGTTGCGTGTGGTTGCAACCGTCCAAATCTGGTCGCCGGTCGAACAGGTAGGAATTCCTGCTTTCCCACCCCATTCTTCAAATAGGACTGCCAACGTTTTTTCTGGAGATGCTTGCAGAATAAATCGTCGATCGAACGACACACGGTATTGGTCCGGCAGGTCGTACTTGTCACTGCTGAGTGCGTTCACCACGCTCATGCCTACTGAGGCTGTCAATGTGACCATCACACATGCAAGGATTATCCTACGCTTCATGGATGTCCCTTATTTGGAATTGGCCTTCCGGCAATCTGAGATAGGGCCGAACTTCCCCACAATTCTAATGTGGCTAGATTATGCTAAAATGGCCGAAACTCAGCGACAATCCCAACTCAACCTCGCCTTGGTCGCTAAAAAAGAGTTTTTAAAGAGGAAGCGCAATTCATAGTTCAAAATCAATGCCGTTTGGCTAGCGTTGGAGCCAAGTTTCAAAATCATCTCGGGAGTTTCGGATTAAATAGAAAGTCGACAGCCTGCTCGTTAAATCCTTGGTAAAAGAATTGCGCTCTGGACTCATCTACAAACGAAAAATTCTTTCGGAACTGGATGATACTTTCTTCTGATGCTCTAAAGTCAACGAACTTAATGTCGTCTTTCAGCACGTCAAAAAGCTTATCTTCCCACCATGATTGCTGATAATTTGATATGATTTGATACAAAAGAACCCTGATGTATTCATCATGTTCAGGTAGAGAAAAGCCAATGACAGAGATTCCTCTTTCATATCCCCCAAGTTGGCCTAGCCCATACCATAAATCGAGTAGTGGCTCTGCATAGACAAATTTGACATGTGATGGAGACAGGATAAACGGAGCGTCTAGTCGATTGGGTTGCCCATAAAACCCGTCAACGTCCCGGATGCGATGAATATGCGCAAGCGGATCTTTCTCAGGTCTTATACCTTCAACTAAAGGCTCCACTTTAAATCGGCCGGGATTTCCAAAAACGGTATGTCTGTTTGACGGCTGCATTCCCAAAGATGCCAGATACTCCTGCGAATCTAAGAATGCTTTATCGTGAAACCAGTCGATAGAACCATGGAGTTTCATGATTACGACTTCTTTGACATCTGAATCGACCACACAACCGGTTGCATGAACTTCTTTATATCGATCGGGAAATAACCTGTATGGCTTTCCAGTATAATCGAGTAACTGCTCCAGAATAGTGTCATAATTAAGCGTTATAAAAGTATCAGTTACAGATATATTCTCTGCAAACTTAAAGTATTCATCGGGAAGTGAAGATATAATAGGTGTATGCTGATGAATGACTTCGCCAATTGACCGTCTTATCATTAGCTGAGTTTCATTACCCTCACTGCTCCATGTATCACTCCCCCTGAGTCTCAGAAAATGCTCTATATCCAGAAATGACATGAACCTTTCAAGGTCTACGTCTTGTTCGAACATGACCCGCCCACATGCTCTTTCGTATTCAATATAATTGGAAATATCTCGGTGAAATTTTGTATCAAGTCCATGATGAAATTCAATATTTTGCCGCACTTTTTTGTACAGTTCATTAGCGAGCGGCAAGCCCGCTAGGCGCGAAAAACCAGCACCTAAAACAAAAACTCGATAACCTGGATGTATTGTGGTCATTTTCTCCGACCTGCAATTTGTTCCTAAGCGTTCCCTTATTTGGAAATAGGTTTGGTGCGCTTAAAAGCGACAAGGCCGCCTATGAATGCGCCGATAAGACCAAACACCCACATTCCATTTACTGCGGTTCCCATTGCGGCCACCCCCGTCATCGATCCGAGGAAAGCGCCGACGATCAGACCGATAGCTGCACCAGTGAGCATTCTCTTCATTTCGTGTCCCTTAATTGGAATTGCTGAGCGTTACCATTTGATATCAATATGAATGGAATGAGATTGCAATGACTGAAAGACTTCGGGCGGAATCCATCCTGGTTCACTATCCCGCGTCGGCCAACTCTCTGATTCGCTATAGTCTGGATGGAGACTTCTAATCAGCCAAATAATGCATTCGTCTCGATCGGCTGCGTCATTTAGAGAGGCGAAATAGGTCAATCTGGTATCTATGTTCTTGGCTATGTTGTCAGGATAATGCGCAATCTCTGCCGCAACACTGAGGATTTTTTTCCACTTATCGGGAAAGGCCTGCAAAAGGGTCGTTTCTAGAACGAATTCCAAATTATAGAGCATCGACTGTTGTTGAGCTGTAGTGCGCATGAAACCGGCTTCACGGCGGAGGCATGCAACTTGTAAAGCAAACGCTGGCCAGAGAACCTGTTCTCCATAAATAACCTTGTTATCATCGAACAGGATTGCTTGATCTTGCATTCGATCGCCCTGGTGGGCGTGCCGAAGATCATATGCAAGTGAGACAAGAAAATCGTCATCTCCGCCGATTTCATGAATTACATTGCAAGCTGTTCTTAGGTCCCACGCATCTCCCCATATTGTCAGCCCCGCAAGGTATTCTGTCTTTTCGCCTGCAAGCATATCTATCTTCCCTTAATTGGAATGTTCTTAACGCGCATTTTTGCAACAGGTTAATCTCTTCGATCTTCTGCGCCCTGCCAGCACTCAACCAAAAAAGTCGCCATTGCCCCCGCTAGATTTACCGCAAGCGCAGCATGACGCGGAGCTGATCTAACCGGTTTGCGACCTTGCCCATGGGCATCCCCAATCTTGTTACGAAGGGTTCCAAGATTTTGTACTACAGTATGGCACCCACCAAGGATTGCCTTAAAAGGCTGCTCGGTATGCTGGGAGGGGGAAAGGTTCAATATCTTGGCTGTCTTGTTATATAATTTGGGAAGATCATCATCCCCATAAGTATCCTCGGCTTCGTCCAAAATGCATTTGCAGACGGTCTCCAACAATGTTCGCGCTGCGGTAATCGCGCCATCAGGATCTTCATAACGTCTAGCTAGAGCCTTCTCCCATGCTCTGTGAACTCCGTCGGGATCAAAGGACGACAGTATCTCAGAAATAGTCGTATCCGCCGGGGCACCGTTACAGCCCTCAAGATGTTCTAGAAGTGGTTGGAAACCGTCATAGATATGTTTTCGACGCGCCGCCCAAGCCCCTGTACCGGTGGCAATTTGTTTTAAATGGCCCCATAGTTGACCCTGATCCCTACTTGTTCGAATGAAGGATGGAAGAAGATCGCGTGTTTCACCATCCATGAATTCTGCGCGAAGTTGATGATATGCAGCTTGGTCAAAACCGCCGTTTTCAGCCAGGGAAATCATCATGTTTTGAAGCATTATAGCCCGCTCAAGAGTGGAATCCGGCATGTCTTCTGGCTCTGAATTCCAAGTCATCTTGCGGTGTTCCCTTAGTTTGAATTACCGATCGTCAGCGCGGATCGAACGACCGGAGCAACTGTATCTTTCGTAATATTACGCTGCTTTATCCAGGCTAGGACAGCGTTAGCGAAGGCTGTTGCTTCTTCCTTGTTATCGCTCTCCCAGCCCAGAACATTTACCTTGCAGCACGAAGGGAGGGTCTCTTCTGGCAAGCTCTCCTCGTTGTCAGTTGAAACCATCATGATGTCCCTTAGTTGGAATCCGATTTCGCGGGGATATTGACGCTGGCGGTATTCGGCTCGCGGCCACGCGTTTATCGATCATGCCTTGTATCTGCCGAAGAGCTGGACGAGTGATCCGGCACGACTTACCGCAACCCATGTTCCTGAATTTGTAAATTTCGCCACCAAGCCAGCCTTGGCAGTTCAAATTATACAGCGGACGCTGGCGGCCGACGTCCCTTTCTCGTGGGTCGCAGCGAACGCGGTATATGGGGTTGGTGACGTTGAGCAGGCTCTGCGCCGGGCCTGCAAAGGCTACGTTCTCGGCGTGAAATCGGACCATTACTTTGGCTCTTGGGCAGGCAAGGCGGAAGAGATTGCACAGGGCCTTGATCCAGGCGCATGGAAACGCCTTTCCGCTGGCGAGGGCACAAAGGGTGCCCGCCTTCATGACTGGGCCTACTGCGAGCTCGCCGATCTCGAAGCCGATGAATATGACGAGACAAAATCAGGCGTGTGGACCCGGGGCCTCCTGATCCGCCGTAACATCAGCGACGGTGATCTGGCCTACTTTACGACCTGGTGCCCGGCGGGCACGGAAATACAGGCTCTTGTCTCCGTCGAGGGCCGCCGCCGGGCGATCGAAGACAGCTTCGAAACGACCAAAAACGAGCTTGGCCTCGATCATAATGAGAGCCGCTCGTGGCATGGCTGGCCTTCGCCATGATGGCGGTGATCCGATACCGCACCAATGACGTGACGCCCCCAAAAAGATCGAGGATGCGGACCATCGGGATCTGATCCGATGGTCAATTCAAGAGGTCCGCCGGATCGCCAACAAGCTTGCCCAACATCGGATCGAACCCGCAGACATCATCGCATGGTCATGTTGGCGACGTGCCCATCAGGCCGCAGCCCAACGAGCTCACCTCAAACAAAAATCGCAACTGTAATGCTAACAATAAGCAGCTGAGAAAATTGTTTCCTATGATCTCTGGATGTTTGTTTAGATTATTGATAAAAAATTTGATTCGTCGTTGGGATATTGAGGACATGGTAGAAAAAACTAAACCGTTGAAAGACGAGCACGAACTGCAGGCTCCCAGAAGTCAAACGCTTGTGCGGGGGTTCCAAATTATTGACGCCGTGGCTGAACGCCCTCGCAATATTCAAGAAATTTCTTCAGTTACAGGGCTGACATATGGCACGGTGCATCGCATTGTTGCTGTATTACAAGAACAACGCTACCTCAAGCCCGAAAGGTCGCACGGGTTCACACTTGGCCCGCGGTTGATTGAACTTGGCTTTGCGGCCTATTCGCGGGTCGATCTTGTGCAGGTGGTCCGGCCATGGTTGGAGGAACTGTCAGATCTAACGCATGATACGGTCCATCTCGCGCGCCGCGAAGGATGGGAAGTTACCTATCTTGATAAACTGCCTGGTGCGCGGCCGGTAGAGATCAGTTCACGGGTGGGTGGTCGCAAACCTGTTATTTCAACGGGGGTCGGAAAGGCCTTGCTGTTTGATGAACCAGAGCTGGTTTTAAAACAGCTCTATGAGCAGGATGGTCACCTGTTGCCAGACCGGATGTCACAGAAAGAATGGCTGGCATTGATGGCGTCATACCGGGCAGAGGGTTATAGCTATGACCTTGGCGAAGATGAACCATCCATTCGCTGTGTTGCCGCACCCTTGCGCGATGCGACCGGGAAAATTATTGCTGCAGTTTCGGTTTCATCGACCCACGAATATATGTCACCGGCACGCATGCAAGAGCTGATCCCGCTGGTCAAGCGGATTGCGAAATCGATTTCGCACGAGCTTGGGGCATAGGGAACAGCAAATTAGAATTTGCCCTAAAAGCTGCCGCGGCTCCGTCGCAGCTTTTAGGGACACGCAAATCGCAAGGGCTCGTTTTTATGAAAGAACTTTCCCCGGGTTTAGAATTTCCTTTGGGTCAAAACTCCGTTTTAGCAGTCTCAGAGTTGCAAGCTCGGTTTCCGAGCGACTGTAAGAAAGCCACGGTTTTTTGTGTAAACCGATGCCATGTTCTGCCGACACCGAGCCGCCATAGGTGCGGATAATCTCATAGACCGCCCTCTCGATGTTCTTGCCTGTTGGATCAAATTGGTCGATGGGGCCGGCGACCAGATGAATATTACTATCCCCCGCATGGCCAAAAAAGACCGTCGGTAATTTGGGGAAAGCCTGTGTCAAAGCCGCACGAATTTCATCAACACAATCGCCGATGCGCGAGCGCGGTACAGAAACGTCAAAGCTGATGACAGGGGCGCGCAGGGACAGAATTTCGGAAACACCGTCGCGTAGCGACCAGAAGGTTTCAATCTCACGGTGAGACTGGGCAATTGTCGCATCGGAAATAATGCTGGTTTCAAAGGCTGTTTCCAGCATGGCTTCAAACGCTGATCTTTCACCATCCGGATCAGCCCCCTGCATGTCGATAAGGGCATAAAGTGGATAATCTGTCGCCAGTGGCGGCTTCTGACCGGTTCCATCAATAACGGCCTGATAATAATCATTCCACATCAGTTCAAACGCTGTGAGGCGGCCCGACAACATGAACTGGGCGTGGCTGATAAGGCGGGTAACTGAGTCAAACTCTGGCAGCGCAACCAATGCTGTATTGGCACCACAAACACCTGGATGCAGCTTGAGCACAGCGCGCGTGATAACGCCCAGCGTTCCTTCCGATCCGATGAACAAATGCTTGAGATCCAGTGCCGCATTATTTTTGGGCATACGGTTCATCATTGGCAGAATTGTGCCGTCGGCAAAGACAACCTCCAGCCCAAGAACAAGATCACGCGTCATGCCGTATCGAATGACACGGTTGCCCCCGGCATTGGTCGAGATATTGCCGCCAATCTGACAGGAGCCGCGCGCACCAAGATCAAGTGCAAAATAATATCCTGCATTCTGTGCCGCGTCCTGAATGCGCTGCAAGATGCAGCCCGCCTCCACGACCATCAGGCTCGAAGATGTGTCAATTTCCTCAATCTGGTCCATTCGGGCCAAAGACAGCAACACCGAACCTTCCGAAGGAACCGCCCCGCCAGCAAGTCCTGAAAGTCCGCCTTGGGGCACAACAGGAACGTGGTGCTGATGGCACAATCTCAGAACTGCGGATACCGCGGCGGTGTCGCGCGGAGTGACCAGTGCACAAGGCGTTCCGCCACGTTCGGTACTCCAATCACCCAAGGCTGATTGGGGAATGTTATCTGCATGTCTGAAATTGGCGGATCCGACAGCTTCCTCTAGCGCATGGTAAAAATCTTTGGGCAAAAATCTGGCTGGCATGGGGGATCTCCGGGACTTGGACGAGCCATAACGGGTAACTTATTTTTCACATATTGAAAATAGATTTTATTATTTGACAAATAAATGCATTTTCACTAAATCCAACAGATCGAAAAATACAGAGGCGGAGACCTCTGCTCAATATCCAAAAAAACAAATCAGGAAACACAGGACACCAAACTAGGGTGTTCGGATAAAAAGGGAGGACGACGATGTCGTTCAAGAAAACGGCGCAGATTATACGCGCAACTACTCTTTCCGTTCTGATCTCCGGTGCGTTTTTCGCATCCCAGGCACAGGCTGAGCCTGAAATTCTTTTCCGGGCGGCACATTCTTCTGCCCCGACATCGACCGGTCAGAAGGCATTTGAGTTCCTTGACAAGGAACTGCGCGAAAAAACAGATGGTCGAATCGGTTTAGAAATTTATCCCAATTCTCAGCTCGGCGGTGAGCGCGAGGCAATCGAGAACGTCCAATTAGGTAATATCGACCTGACCTTCGCATCCTCGGCTCCCGTCGCCTCTTTTGCCCCCGAATTCTTTGCCTTTGACATTCCCTTCCTGTTCACCAATCGGAAACAGGCTTATGCGGTGCTTGACGGTGAAATCGGCACCGAAATCATGAATTCGCTCAAAGACAAGGGTATTGTCGGTCTGGCATATTGGGAAAACGGTTTTCGCCAGTTGACCAACTCGAAAAAAGAAATCCGGACCCCGGATGACCTGGCGGGCATGAAGATGCGCACCATGGAAAACGAGGTCAATATTGCGACCTGGCGTGAGGAGGGTGCCAATCCGGCACCGCTGGCATTCAACGAACTGTTCACCGCCCTTCAACAGGGAATCTTCGATGCACAGGAAGGGCCGATCAACCTTTTCTATGACATGAAGTTCAATGAAGTTCAGAAATTCATCACCAAGACCAATCACATCTATTCGCCGTGGCCGCTTCTGGCAAGCCCGGACAAGCTGGCCACTTTAAGTGCAAAAGACCGTGTAATCTTTGATGCCGCAGTCAAAGACGCAACAGCCTACCAGCGCAAACTGGCCCAGGAAGCGGACGACAAAGCTGAAGCCGCGATGACGAACGTGAAGTTCACAACACTGACGCCCGAAGAACTGTCTCTGTTCGTTCAGAAGGCTGCTCCGATTGCCGATCTGGTCAAAGAAAAAGCCGGTGCAGATCTCGTCAATCGTCTGCTTTCCGCAACCAAAAAATAATCACCTGACAAAAGCGGGGCGTCAGTATCGGACGCCCCATCCTTTTTCCAGTCCCTGTACCGAAACTGCCAGATGCAGGATTGATCCACAGAAGTCACCCTGATCATTGATCGGCTGGCAAGGGAGGGATTCATGCTTAAACTTATTGATGAGCATTTTGAAGAGGCATTCACAGTGGTCCTTATGGCCCTGATGACAATCCTCATCGGTGTTCAGATTTTCATGCGTTATGTGATGGGGGCATCTCTGTCCTGGTCTGAAGAACTGGCACGATATTTCTTCATCTGGATGACCTATAGCGGCGTCGCTTATGCTATCCGCAAAAATGCTCATATTCGTGTGACCATGTTTGCCCACCTGTTGCCGCCAAAAGGGCAGGTATATTTGCGCCTGCTGACCCATGCCATTTTTGCCGGTTTTGCATGTTACGCGATGTATCAGGGCTGGTTCCTGATCGAGAAAACCTTTCGCTTTGGTCAAAAATCCGCCTCGCTCGGCATGCCCATGGCTTATATCTATCTCGCACCTTTTACCGGGTTTTCAATGGTACTGGTTCGTCTGGCGCAATCATTCATCTGCGAGCTACGCGACGGCACTGAAAGAGAGATGAAATGATTTCTCTCATTCTGTTTGGCCTGCTGGCGGTTCTTCTTTTTATCTCGGTTCCGATTGCAGTATCGCTAGGTGTTGCTTCAACGGTGGCGCTGCTTGTCTCTGGCAAGGTCTCCGGCAGTTATGTGCCTCAGGTGCTTGTTACATCAATTGACAGTTTTCCTCTGATGGCCGTCCCGTTCTTTATTCTGGCGGGCGATCTGATGGGGCAAGGGGGATTGTCTCAGCGCCTGATCAATGTCGCACGCCTTTTGTTTGGCCGTTATACGGGCGGTATGGCAATTATTGCCGTTGTGACATGCATTTTCTTTGCCGCCATTTCCGGTTCTGGTCCGGCAACGGTGGCTGCTGTCGGCACCATCTTGCTGCCTGCCATGGCAAGAGACGGCTATAAAAAAGGCTTCTCGGCCGGGCTTATCGCGTCTTCCGGGTCACTTGGCGTTATCATTCCCCCCTCTATCCCGATGGTAATTTATGCGACCTCTGCCAACGTGTCAGTCTCAAGGCTGTTCATGGGGGGTGTTCTTCCCGGATTGCTGATCGGCCTGACACTGATCACGTACGCATGGTGGAAATCACGGGCAGATGGACAAACCCCGAGCGATTATCATCCCTCGCGCAAGGAAGTGCTTGCGACCATCAACGACGCCAAATGGGCATTGATGGTGCCAGTGATCATTCTGGGCGGCATCTACGGCGGTGTTTTTACCCCGACCGAGGCGGCCGCAGTGGGGGTCATTTACGGATTGTTTGTGGGGGTCTTTGTTTATCGGGAACTCAACCTTAAAAAACTCTACCGGATCTTCGCCGGTTCGGCACTGACGTCGGCAACAATCATGCTCATTGTTGGAACCGCCACCATTTTTGGCCGCGCACTGGCGATTGAAGGCGTGCCCGTCATGCTGGCCCATGCCATCACGTCGATCGTGGATCAAACATGGCTTTTACTGCTGGCGATCAACGTGATCTTGCTGATTGTTGGCACCTTCATGGAAACGATTGCCGCCATTATCATTCTGACCCCGATTTTGTTGCCGCTGGTTACAGCGCTGGGTGTCAGTCCCGGGCATTTCGGCATCATGATGATCATCAACCTCGCGATTGGCATGGTTACGCCGCCGGTCGGCGTGAACCTGTTCGTCGCCGCACGTGTCTCGGACCTGTCCCTGGAAACCGTGATCAAGGGGGCAATCATACCGACATTGCTCATGATTATAGTGCTGATGATCGTCACCTATGTACCGGCTCTCACACTGGCTCTGCCTGCCGTCGTTGGCATGTAACTCGATGTTAAAGGATATACAAAATGACTAGGAAATTGCGGGCGGTGATCATAGGACCGGGCAATATCGGCACCGACCTTCTAATGAAAATGAAACGATCCGATTGGGTTGAACCCGTCTGGATGGTCGGCATTGATCCGGCCTCCGAGGGGCTCAACCGAGCTGCCGAGATGGGCATCAAAACCTGCGCAACCGGTATTGACGGGGTTCTTGAACATGTGATCTCCGATGATATTCGGGTCGCCTTCGATGCGACGTCTGCCTATGTTCATGCAGAAAACTCCCGCAAGTTGAACGAGCTTGGCGTGATAATGATTGATCTGACGCCAGCGGCGATTGGCCCGTTCTGTATTCCGTCAGTTAACCTTGCCGATCATGCCAAAAGCAACGAAATGAACGTCAATATGGTTACCTGCGGCGGCCAGGCCACCATCCCGATTGTTGCGGCCGTTTCACGTGTGCAACCGGTCGAATATGGCGAAATCGTTGCTGCGGTTTCGTCGCGTTCCGTAGGGCCGGGCACACGCAAAAATATTGACGAATTCACCAGTACGACGGCGGCCGCGATCGAGAAAGTCGGTGGTGCCAAACGTGGCAAGGCGATCATAATCGTCAATCCGGCGGAACCCCCGCTTCTGATGCGCGATACTGTGCATGTGCTGACTAAAAATGAACCGGATCAGGCTGCAATTATTGCCAGTGTCAATGCAATGGTGGCCGAAGTTCAGAAATATGTCCCGGGTTACAAACTGGTGAACGGGCCGATCTTCGACGGCAACCGGGTATCGATCTATCTCGAGGTCGAAGGGCTCGGTGACTTCTTGCCGAAATATGCCGGCAATTTGGACATCATGACGGCGGCCGCACTTCGCACTGCCGAACTTTTTGCTGAACAGGCCGATTGCGGCGCCTTCACGTTACCAGCACGTGGCTGAGGAGAGACAGATGAATATCGAGGGACGTAAAATCACCCTTCACGAAATGAGCCTGCGGGACGGTATGCATGCCAAACGTCATCAGATTTCGGTCAGTCAGATGATCGAGGTTGCCAAGGCCGCCGACGAAGCCGGTATGCCGTGGATCGAAATTACGCATGGGGATGGTCTGGGCGGAGCATCGGTGAACTATGGTTTCTCGGCCGCAACGGACGAGGAATATCTCTCGGCAGTCATCCCGCATCTTAAAAATTCCAAGGTCTCGGCACTTTTGTTGCCTGGTATTGGAACAATCGACATGCTCAAGCGGGCAATGGATTGCGGGATCGCCGGTGTGCGTATTGCCACCCATTGCACGGAGGCCGATTGCGCTGAACAGCACATTACCTTTGCGGCTAAAACCGGGCTCGATACAGTTGGCTTCCTGATGATGTCACATCGTGCCAGTCCGGAAAAACTGGTTGAACAGGCCTTGTTGATGGAAGGGTATGGTGCGAACTGCATTTATTGTACGGATTCTGCCGGTCATATGCTGCCGCAAGATGTCACGGACCGCATTTCCGCGATCCGTGCAGCCCTTCAGCCGGAAACCGAGCTTGGTTTCCATGGTCACCACAATCTTGGGATGGGCATTGCCAACTCTGTTGCCGCAGTGGCTGCTGGTGCGAACCGTATTGATGGCGCCATTGCCGGGCTTGGGGCTGGTGCAGGAAATGCGGCAACCGAACTTCTCGTGGCCGTGTTTGAACGCATGGGGGTCGAGACCGGCGTCGATTTATTCAAGATAATGGACGCCGCCGAAGACCTTGTAGTACCGATGATGGATCGCATGATTCGGGTGGATCGCGGGTCACTCGTCCTCGGTTATGCCGGTGTTTATTCCTCGTTCCTGCTGTTTGCAGAACGGGCTGAAAAGCGCTACGGCATACCTGCGCGTGATTTGTTGCTGGAACTCGGGCGTCGCGGCATGGTCGGCGGTCAGGAAGACATGATCGAAGACCTTGCACTTACGATGTCCAAAAATGCCGGAACGATAGTTTCGACAAAATGATCTTCCAGGGCTGATTTCGGAAAAGAGATCACTATTGTCAAAGAGTGTTAGGATGCCTCCATCTCTTATTAAACTTTGAGAATGTCTATATTGGCACAGTTGATGCGGTTGGTGGAGGCGTCCACCCCATCGCTTACGCTTCGGGTTGCGACGTAGCCAGGTCAACAACAAAGCGTAACCTGCTGCTGTTGGCCGCTCTCCATGGCCAGTTAAGCCCAATCGGAGAAGCCGCTCCTTCGTTATAGCATCAGGCAACCTCGTAATGACGCCTTCAGAAGAAAACACAGCGAGCGCTTCCCACTCTTCACGGGTGAGCAGATCGTAAAGTTGATCTGATGATGGGTGCGTGGCTTGCAATATCCCCTTCATTGATTGTCCCTTTTCTGGAAATCAGATCATGTTGAAATGACGAAGTGCGTCTTCGACATCTTTTCGCTTCCCTAAAGGACATGGCTTTTCTCGCCGAGTAGGATCAATCCGATTTGGTGCGATCCTCTTCGTCAACCCATGTTCAGCCATTACGTCAGCAATCCAGCAGGTCTGGGCCGAATATCCATGCTGATCCTTTATATGCAGTTGGATCTGTCTGTAAGTGGCCATCTGGCTCCTCCCTTATTTGGAATTGTTTACCTGTCCGCTTCAGATTCACAATGTGCGTCGCTAAACGCATTTGGCACTATAATGCGGCGATCCATCCCAAACGAGATCCCATGAGGCGCCCGGTCGAACATTACGAACAGTCGTAGGATCAAATACTACCAAGCAATCTCCCTCCGGGGCGCGCACAGAGGGGTAGATGAGGCCGATATGCTCATCAGCTATCAGCGCCTCGGATAGCGCCTGACCCTTTGGATAGCCCACTGCAGGATCAGCATGTAAGCACGGGTGATCTGGTTCATCTCGAATGTCAGCGAACTCGCCGATACAATCTGAAATGATCTCTACATAACGCGCTTTGTCCTCATATTTGCCTATATAGGAAAGCTCGCGCGTGCGATGGAACGCGACCTCTGCGATGGATACCTGAGTATACCAAGCAGAATACCAAGCGCCGCGTTGTTCGCCGTTAAACCGATTTCCGCCAGTCCGTGTATATGTGAAGGCGGCATTGATATGACTATTGCCATAAGCACTGATATCTTGTTGCCGTTTCCGCCATGCGAGCATCAAAGGGTCCCAACTGGGGTCGTTACCCTTTTCTGCCTCTAAGCGCGCACTGGTCTGCCCTTCGAGATCAGTCAGTAGAGCCATCTCTTCGTCGTTATCAACTAATCCTGAAAGAACGGGTGGCTTGTGGTAAGTCGCGGATATCAGACGGACTAGGCCACGATCCTTAAGCTCCGTGAGGATCATGATCCCCCCCGCAATGCATCAAGATATTGTCGAACGCGCAAAAGCGCAGGTAGCCCACCTTCGATCAAAACATCTATTGGCCTGGCGCCGCGGCACAGTGGGCCTACATTCGGCAATTTAATCCAGCTATGCGCAATCTTGTCATCAAAGTAGAGGTTCAACGATTTGTAGATGCCAACGATAGCACTCAATCGGAGAACCTGATCTTTGCTAAGCTTTCCAGAAAAGTTCGGCTTTCTAGCCCTCTTCCACGTACTGAGAGACATATCCACGAGGTTTGCGCTTTCCTCGATCGAGAGGCCCCATTGTTCACAAATGCGGTTGACCGCCTTGAGGCCCACTAACGCTTGCTGTTCGCTGACAGTGGAACTGGCCTTCTGCATTTCATTGGACAAAGGGACGGCAAGTAGGCCTGACAGTCCGATTGGCTTGATTTCTCCAAGCAAGCCTTCGTCCGAGTTGCCACCTAACTCACTTACAATCACCGGCCCGGAGGAAAGGTGCCTAAAATTTTCCTCCAGCTTCAGGTGCCTTTCGTAAAGCCGCTGAACCAACGGTGTAATTTTTCTGCCTTGCAAGTGCTTTCCCGGAATCTGAAGGTGCACAGTCCCCGCAGAACCGTGCTTCTGTTCTTCTATCTTAACCATCTAACCCTCCGCATTTGCCCTAGAATATAGTCCATTTGGACTGATTTGCAAGTTCATCAGGACCAATAGCCCCATTATCTGCCCATGCGAGCCGTCAAGAGTCCTAAAAAAGGAGAAGACCAGTGACGGCCATAGTTGAGAATGGTTTTATCTGGATGGTTCGCGTCCCTTATTTGGAATCCGTTTCGGCATCTTCCACGTCCAGCGGAATGAAAGCCTCAATCTCTTCCCTGTAATTATACAGAGTGCTTTTGCTTACCTTGCCGTTCCACTTCTCTGCGATGGCCTCATATGAATAACCTTCGCCAAGAAGGGCTGCGGCCTCTTTCTTCATTTCAGTCGTCAGCTTCTTCTTGTGGCCTATCTGCCGGCCGCGCTTTCGCGCTTCCGCAAGGCCAGCCTTGGTCCGCTCTGAAATCAGGTCGCGCTCGAACTCTGCAAAGGCAGCCACAACATTAAACATCACTTTGCCGATGGCAGTCGTCGTATCAATTGGTTGCGTGAGAACCTTCAAATCTGCACCTTTTTTTCGAATGATATCCAGGGTGCGGATCAATTCGGCAACCGTCCTGCCCAAGCGATCCAGCTTCCAGACGACAAGCGTGTCACCTTCTCGCATGCCCTTGAGAAGCATCAGCAAGCCATGTCGCTTCTTAATCGGGCCGCTGCCTGTCGCATGGTCTGTGAAGATGTGTCGCTCTTCAACGCCTGCGTTCTTGAGTGCTTCCACTTGCAAATCAAGGTTCTGATCCGGTGTACTTACGCGGGCATAACCATAGTGTCTTTCTTCGGCGCTCAAGGCGGGGCCTTTCCAGATTGATCATAACTTGTCCATCGCCTGTCCAATAGACCATACCTTTTTCCATTTTGGAACACTTTTTTGGAAATTGTTGGAAACAGTTATTGGAATTTCCGAAAGGCGTGTTATTATACAACCATAGCGACAATGGAAGATGACTGCTTTCAGCGCCGCCGAGCAGAAGGGGTGATCAAAATGACCAACACGGTTCCAGATAACGAACAACATCGACTTAATTTGATTTCTGAGCATTCCGCTTCAGTGTCAAAGTTTACGTACTTTTTAATGTCTGCTTCAGGAGCTGGGTTGGGTTTCGCAATCACGCAAGTCAATCCAAGCGAAGCGAGCTGGGCCATGTCGATGCTATTTCTTGCAATGATGTTTTGGTGCGTAAGTTTTTTTGCCGGAATACGCAATCGACTATTGTCACACGGGATTGTCGAAAAAGCTGTTGAAGCCGAAGAGGCAAAGCTGTCCAATAACCCAAACGCAAGCTCGTTGTGTCAATCACTTAAGGCCCAAGCCAATCTTTTGGGAGACAAAACTCTCATCTGGTCGATGTGCCAAGTGATTGCCTTCTTGTTTGGCGCCATCAGCTTGGCTCTTTGGCGTCTTTGGGAGGTTTTAGATGAATTTTCCAAATAACGAGCAACCGGACAGCGAGATATGGCGCTCCAAAAATATGTGCAAATAGAGTGCGACCAGTGCGGGCAATGCGATCACTATGCCGGTGGATCTATAGCTGAAGCGCGGGCGTGGGTTCGGGCTCATGGATGGATCACCCAACAAGGCAAAGAGTTCTGCGACCAAGAATGCGCTGACAAATATGGTCGCGAACCCTCGCAGAGTATCGCTGCTGCAATAATGAACGAGATTATGTCGAATGACCGATCAGAAAATCCCAATTAACGAGCGCGGGGCGTTAGACATCGGAACTCGTGTTCTCTGTTACTTCAACAACCGGCGAAACAGCCGGATTGGTTACGTGGCAGAGGTTCGAAAGGACAATATTCTCGTCGATTTCAACGACGGTTTTATCGGCACATACCCACACGAGGAT
This sequence comes from Thalassospira xiamenensis M-5 = DSM 17429, assembly GCF_000300235.2. Classification (NCBI taxonomy): domain Bacteria; kingdom Pseudomonadati; phylum Pseudomonadota; class Alphaproteobacteria; order Rhodospirillales; family Thalassospiraceae; genus Thalassospira; species Thalassospira xiamenensis. Next base: position 82,323 of record NZ_CP004389.1, read on the forward strand.
GTGATGCGCGATACAAAGGCATAGCTGCGATGAATGACTTTCCAGAACACGAGACGAATTGGGTCACGCCGATCACCGAGTATTTTAAGCGCGACAAACATTTGCTTGGTCCGATGGTCTTAATTACGGTCCAACATGAGGACGGCACCCGTAAAGTCGTTGAAGGCTATCACACCGGAAATAATTGGTGGCTGTCTGGAATGTCACCTAACGACTACTATTCAGATCCGCTGGAGGAATGCGTGGGCGAGCCCATCGCGTTCCGAGAACTTCCTGAACCTTATGATGGCCCGATTGCACGTCCGAGGCTACTCGCGAATGTGATTGAGCTTCCAAAATCTCGTTTCGGATTCAAAAGAGGAGCAGAGTAGTGGGTACTGTTTACCTTTCCGACGAACAGATCAATGGCATTCTGACTTGCATCGAGCTGGGAAGGAGCGCCATTGAAGCGGGATCAGAAGACAACGGCTTGAATTCTGAAATTAACATGGCAATCACTGCTGAACTTTGCATCCGAAACCCCGTCATCTGACCGTGTCGATATTCCGCACACAATCTCTCATTCTGTTAATTGCCTGCGCGATCAAGGGAAGGATTGAGCTAGATGAATAGTTATCCAAAAGACGAACATGCGTTAGCGACTTACCCCAAAACGGAATTGTATAGCTGCTGCGAAGGTAATCGGGCCCCAGATTGGTCTGAGTATGAATACTTGGTTCTTGAAGGATGCACTACCATCCCTCTCGATCCAGGCACCACGTCGGAAAAAGGCAGTAATGAGATTTTGGGACTGCAAGATCGTAAAGCGGCAGATTTCTTCACTGTTTACGCTTGGAAAGACGGTTGCCGGGCAATAACAGACGTTGGTGATTTCAATAAGGCGACGCGCCTCATCAAACATCTCAGCGAAATCTCGGGTTTGGAGTACCAAATCAATTGCTGACGATAATTCATGCACTTCCATTCAGTGAGAGCAGCAAATGACCGAGCTATCCAAACAGCAAGAAAAGTGGTGCGAAGAATTGAGGGCGCACATCAACAAAATGCCAACAGGTATCGAGATTTGCGTCCTGTATGGGGGTGTTATTTGCGTTGCCGAACATGGCGCGCTCAAGGAATACTCAGATCGAGTTGGGGACTGTGACTACCGTGATGTCCAATGGTTGACCACCATCTTTCCCAAGAAGTCCGTAGCGCGACGCATAGACGGCCGCGACACACAAGTCTAGGCCCCACGCGCAGCATAGCCTTATGGCGAAGTGGATTTGCTCTGATGATTTTAGATGGTCAGAATGTATCGAATTGGAGGCACTGAGATGGCGTTGACAACCATCACTCATGATCAACTCGAAAAAGCTGCGGCCGCACATTATGGGTGAGAATATAGTGACTGGGATCGACTGGACGCACACCGAAAAGAGCAGCTTATCGAGCAAATGGAAGTGGCGTTCGAAATAATTCATATTGAAGTACTTGATGTTTGATGAACGACCATATCGGTAAGGTCACCGATATGCTTGCTTTCAATTGTGCGAAAACGTAGCGCATTGATATCCCGACATATAATCGACGCGTCGACGCGCACTTTTCGAACGTCAAGTGTTGGGCTTCGGATATTGAGATGGTGGAGAACATGAAGTGATTTTTAGGATACCCAGCATAGACAGAAAAACAGGGGAAATCGCATATTTTGAGTTTCCGGCAATTGCCATTCTTGAATTGACCATCGGTGACGTCAGACGCAAATTCGTTGTTCACGAGGGCAAAGGTTCGCAAATCGATCAAACTGTACTCAGCGATTTCAAATCAGGTTTCGGTATAAAACCTTTCGAACCATTCATAGTCGAAATGCTTGCCCTGGGTGTCGCTGGAGCAGACGACATGCACAAAGTAGGGCAGTACATCATTGATCGACTTGTGAGCACCGTCGGCGCTGATGTGCTACTCGACAAAATGAATAGCCGCCCAGTCGTTAACTTCGAAAATTAATGGCAAGTTCGAGCACATACAAGGTACTGTTAGACGAATTTCCAGTATTCAAAGCAACGAACAGATAACGAGACTACTTCTGAAAGGTGCCTTATGAGAAAATATCTCCTCGGTATTGTGGGCTTTCTGGCCCTCTCCACCTCGATTGCAAACGCATCCTCAGCTGACGATTTGAGCGCAAACGAATATCTGGCAGGAGCAGAGGCTTGTTATCGGTTGCGTGTATTGCAGCACTCGATCGAAGAGCGTCTAGAGCGGACAATCAAGCTCAACAAGTCGAGAGGGACAGTCATCTCAGGAAGCGATTATGAAGCGCTGGTAGATGAAGAGGAAAATGCAATTCAACAAATTCCGATTTACGATTTGGTCGTAAAGGCAGCTGGGAAAGTTGGCCTTTCTGCAGAGACATGTCGGAAAATGGACGGTGCAAAAATATATCTGAATTTGCTTGGCTCTCCAGACCCGGGCTGGTGACATGATCTTTCGAAGTATCGAGGAAGTTTGATGGCGATATTGAGAATATTCCTCCTACCATTAGCTGCAATACTCGAATTGGCCTTACTTCTGTCAGGCTATGCACTCTCGTATTTCTCAATCACCCGCGCACTGGCCAACAAACTTGTGGAAATAGGCCAATCGATGCCGGCATTTAAATGGTACATGGGAAATCAATAAGTTGCGCACCATCTTGGATCTAAGCAGCCTGTACAGGGCCCCAAATTGAGAACTATTTTATGAGCCGATGTATTCTGGAAGCGGAAGACCATGACGTCGTTATTGGTCGGGATCCTCCGATCGGAAGCTTCTTTCTTCAAGTGCTAATGCCTGGTGGAGATATTCCAATTATTTGGGAAGGTGTCGGTCCTCAACCACACCTATATCCAGACGACTTGATTAGATTGGCCAGCCAGTACACAAAGCCGTTTGACCATGGCCTGCTTCGCAGCGAGCTGATGAAGGATCAGGCAAACCATCTCGAACGACATTACGAAATACACGGCAATGAATTTTGGGGTACTCCTGCTGAATTTGAGCAGCGGTCGAATTCATCTGAGGAAATAGCCGTGCGTCCGCCACATGATCATAGCGGGAAAGGTCAGAAACGCGATGGAAGCAAGGTACGCTCTATACCGAGGTCAGCATATCCTCGTCTCGTAATGTGGGTAGCAACAGTTTTGACGACAGGTTCCGCAGGTTTGTGGGGGCGCGGATTTGGTGGTCCGGCGATCATACTTACAGCGGTTCTTGCATTCTTTTTGGCCCGCTGGGTTTATGACCTCAAGGTGGGTAACCTGTCACGGGCAACAGAACAGAAGAAGGACTGGCGCGAGTGGGCAGCTACAGTTATCGGTGTTGTAGTTGCGACCATATTTGCGCTTTGACAGCATAAGGGTAGCTACTTCAGTTTGAATTATCTCGACCTTGAACTGCTTCGTTTACGCGAATTGCATCTGGATGCGCGCCGATATCTGGTCGCTTCCAATTCACCAGCTCGATCAATTCTTCTGGAACCTCAGCCGCGCCTGGTGCAGTACACCGAAGGAAAGTGTCACCAAACACACGATGAACGTGCTCCCAGAACACCAAACGATACTCCGGGGACATTTCTTCTAGAATCCAGTGCAAATCACCAATTGCCTTTTTCCAAACCAAAGCTTCAAAGTACAAAAGCTCATTATCTGGCGCGGAAGATCTCGCAATCCCACTGCCACAGAAAAAATCACAAGAATCGCCTGCCGCAGCACGCTCTTTTACCTCAGCAGCAGCCAGTTTAAGGCCAATCGCGATACAGCTTTTGATATGGTTCGATGCCCACGTTTGGTCATAATCAAGCTGCATTTCACTTTGTTTCTTTTTCAGCGCTTCGATTTCCGAACGTAAGGCAGAGATGACCTTCAACCCGTCATCCCTCTCTTTAACCACATTTTCGAAAACACGACGGTTCTCATTGTGGACCTTTTGTTCCCGCAATCCGGAAACAATCATTCCACCAAAAAAACCATCACTATAATTGTCATCAAGTGACATCGGAAACATTTCCCCTTTTTCAACAAGAAGACGCAAAAGCTATTGTCAGTATATTTCCATACCTAGTGACAGCCAACATCTAGATTTCATATACGCCTCATCTAAGCTTTGCGATCACGCTCACCTCCGCCGCCATCTTGCTTGATTTCAACACCATTGTTCGAAGCACCCTCGGTCCCACTGGATGACCGTTTACCTTCGTCACTTGCTTCAGATGATGCGTTTGCGGCTTTCATCGCCATATCTTGCCCTCCACCCTTTTCGTGATTTCCAACAGTCTGGGTAGCAGAGACGTCTTTTGATGCGGCACCACCGTTTTCTGCACCTTCCCCGCCACCATCTTTCAGCTGATTGTTTGCTTTCATGCCCATTCCAAGCGCGGCCATTGAGCCACGATTAACAGCCTGACCTGAGCTGTGCGTGCCGGCCATGATAACAGCCCGCTGACGTCGGTCTTCATCCTCGTCACCGATTGTTTCGACGGCAACTCCCATCCAGCGCAATACTTTATCTGGAAGCCATGTCATGAACCGGAACGATCGCTCCGCAATCACGGCCAATAGGCCCACAAACATGATTGCAAACAAAATTCTGGTCAACAGCCCTGCGGAATGACCAAGAAGGATGTCGTTTACGGCCCAATCCCAAGCGAGAAGGTAATATGTCGAGGCCATTGCAAAAATGCCCATGCCGCCATACAGCCCGCCCAACATAAGCGGCGGCCGGGCTGCAATATTCAGCAGGATTTCCCAACCCTTTTTGCCGCTTTCACCTGAAAGACCTTCACCATTCGGCATCAAGTGGGCAACGGCCCAGAACGAGGCGCCAATAACTGCTTCAGTGATCAGAATGAACCACCCAACCACTGCAGTAGACCAAATCAGAAACGGCATTGCCGGGAGGACGAGGGCAAGAAAAGCAGCACCAGCAAAAGACAACGACAAGATAAAGCCGACGATCATGCCGATACCAATTCCAAACGCACCGATAGGTGAGCCGCCACCACCTCCCGCTTTTCCAATAAACTTCCCCAATGTTTTCATTAAAGCTGCTTGTGGGGTGAAGTTCGCAAACGTTGCGGCCAGCGACACCACAACGTAAAAACCGACAATACCAAGCATAACATTCAGCCAGAAGTGACCGTAATGGACAAGCTCCCCAAGGGTATCGGCAAAATACTTTGCATCTCCATTTGAATAGCGTTCCTGGAAGCCTTTGCCAAATTCAAACATGGAGGCGATCCCTCCAAAGGCTGAGTTGATCCACGCAATCGCGTCACCCATTATATCGGATAGAACATCACCAGTTTTGCGCTGGTCACGCAGGGTGTCACTATATGATCTGTCAAAGTCATAAATGGGGGTAAATTCGGGATCACCATCAACATATGCTGCGAGCCCATCAAACACGTTCATCGCACTGTTATAGGCGATATTGTTTACTGCCGGCCCATTGTCTGCAGGGCGAGGGGCGCGGGGCTCCTGGAATATGGGGGTATACGAAGATGCTTCGAATATTTCCCGGTTAAGCGATGAAATGGTCAGATAGTAGGAACCGGCATGAAGCCAGCCTGCTTTTATCAATGCTTCTTTTAATTTGCTTGCCTTCTCAGAACTGGAACGCAATTTACTGATTGCCTCTTGCGATTTCGAGACAACCGTCGTTTCGTAGACAGCTATAGCTTTCTTATACGCCAAGTGGACTGCATTTATTTCCTCTCGTGTTGGCTTATAGTCACGTGTTTTGTTTGGGAATGACAAAGCGGCAATCTGATCCACTAGAACATCAATCTCGCCGCCAACCCGGAGCATTTTGCGAATTGCTTCTAGATGCGCATCGTAAATCGGCTGTGAAACGGTTTCCAGAGTGCTAAATCCGAAATCCGCGACTTCCTCTTTTCTGTCGATGCGCTGTGAAAACTCAATGCTTCCACACACACCAGGCTCTTTGTTTTTACCATTCTGTATGCGATCTGCGCCAATTCTGGTCACACTATACGAATCACCATCAACCGTTTCTTTCTCGGTCGAAGTTTCCTTGATGACAATGGCTGCCGGGGCAGGCGAGCTACCTCTCTCAATTAGCCAAAGCTGCCTTTCCGAATAGGCCAAAGTGCGCTGGCAAAGCATCATTTTTGTGAGACCGGCAACTGGCACGCTTGCATTGGGTGGAGCTGCTGCGCTGATTGAAACACCACCATCAATGAATTCTTCAATGGTCTTGGCTTGAATCCAATCTGTTACACCGATCGTCACCAGGGCGACTTTCATGAGCAAAACCTGAGCGACAAGATAGCCGCTCGGCAGGGGGACAAGACCAACCATTGCTACAGAGATTCGAACCGGGACCCACGTCGAAGACCACTTCTTACCTAAAATCTCACCATCTGAAGATGTTTGGATCATCCCTACAAGAACGAAGTACCCAAGAAGGACACTTCCAAGCCCTGCAACTGCATAGTTCATATACTTGATGTAAACACCCAGAAGTGTCTGAGCATCATCAGAGCCTTCTCCGCCATAATCGACCAGGCTGCCAAACAGCATATGCAAATATCGCGCGGTTTCGCTGCTGCCGTTTTCAAGAACTTCGTCGGCAACATCCTGCATATCATTTGCGGCCTCGTCGGCCATATCCGTTCCGGTTGAAGTGGGCGGGTCATCTCCAAGTGCCGCATATGTCGGCGATAGAGCAAAGAAAAACATGAACAACAGGGAGGCCAGCGTGATGAATACGCTTTTAGAGCGAACTGACATCATTCATGTCCTTTCGGTGCTGAGAAATGCGGAACGAGGCGGCTGGGCTTTCGGATGAAATCTCGAAATGGAACAAATTTCCTGGTCCAAAGCTGATATGACGCATGCGCATGCTTTTGCGCCAGACAGCTCGAAACAAACAAAAACGGTACAAAAAGGAGCCCGCGATATGGCTCGGCACCCACTAAAAAATGCAATAATGCCATTGTGACGCAATACAAAGACGTCACGTAGAAAATAGCCGAAAGGATCGCTCTGGATCTGGCAGATCGCGCAACTTCAATATCTGACATTCCCTTGACACGTTGCACCTCGGCAAACGACAGAGACGTCCCCCGCGGCATAGCCACAATTTTCCTGAGCGGGAGAGATGTGAGCATTTTGAAGTTACTACGGAGACTGGACGCGTTTGCGGCAATTCCCAATGTGCGGTCGACATAACTAAATGGGCGCAATAGGCCGCCGCGAGGCTCAAATCCTGTTAATGTTTCAGGGCCATCGATTTCGAGCTGACCAGAGAATTTCCCAACGATCTTCGATGTAACACTGGTTCCCCGAAGCACTGTTTTATGAGCCGTGACGTGATCAGGAAAGGATCCATCGGACAAACCCTTGCAGAACTTGAGGCGAAGTGTTCCGCTGCAGATGAGGCCTTCTCCAATCAGCTGAATTTTCGACTTATCTAGGAGACAATCCCCCACGATACGTACATTCTTACCGATCTCCACAATTGGCGAGCCAACAGCATGCAAGCTACCGTCCAAACCAAACTGATCGGGAATTTTCAGGAAGCGTTCATCAGGACCAAGACTGCTCCATGATTTGCTGGATTCCAACATTTCCGGGCGCAGATCAAGAAGCCCTTGAACATTTGTCGGCCGGGCAGGACCATCACGACCTATCAGGTACAGCAGCAGATCTTCATAGTCTGCCGGCATAGTGTAGTCGGTACGCAATTCGGAAATACCCATAACAAAAGCTCTATTGTTGGTAGCAACAAAAAATATTGAGGAGCCCCGATCATTATTCGGGGCTCCATTCTTGGGTTAAAGCTGGCCTTACATTTCGTACATCGATTCATCTCGCGCCGAAGAACGCTGCTCATTCTGTGAGCGCGATGTCTTTAAACTTTCAACCGCGTGATCCGAAGTGTGCACGAAGCGGTCCCCGATAAATCCTTGAGGATCAATCGACCGGGCAGGATCAACCGACATGTTGTTATCGATTTCCAGGAAGCCGCTCGGCCGCTGGGTCTGAATATCATCGCTCGATGCGGCAACATCTAATGCAGTGCCAACACCAGGAGCAATCATATGCACGATCGTCGACAAAGCTTCCTTCAAACTATTGTTCGAAGCTTCCGGATCGTTATTCATCGGCGGCGGTAGCGACTGGATCATTTCACGGTCAAATACACAAACTGTTGCCATATCCGCTCCTACATTATGTATACAAAAAAACAGCAACACGTAACAAGATGTTCCTGTACTATAACCATAATACAGATCAGATGTGTTACTGATCTTACAAAATACACATTTTCGTGGAGCGTTTTGATGCTGCATCCCGACATTAGGTCGAGCGCTACAGATCAGTGGATAGGTAAACTTGAAGACAAGGTTCGCCGGGCCATTGAGAACATGATCCAAGGGGAACCGTGGACGCTTGATCTTCGCTCTGATCAAGAAGATGAGACTTCGAGCAAGGGCCGCGAACAGACACTGGAATCACTATCGTATCTCTTGACGTCGCTGGCATCAGAAGCCGAGATTCAAGATAGCGACATGCGAGATATTCAGATTATCATTGCCTATCTCAGTGCACCTCGTCGATTTCAGATTTTTGAAGCCTTACAAAATTCAGCTGCTTTTGACAGCGGTGCTCGCTTGCTCCAGAAAATCGAGACAACTCGACAATACTTTCGCTCTCAAGAAGCAGAGATTTTCGGCGATCAGAACGTCGAGGACACCGCTCGCACAATATTGCGAGACACTGTCTTGCACATTCTTCAGAGGACAAGCCTGGCGTCTCTCTTCAATCCGGAACGCATAGCCAGAATTGCACGCATTGCGCGCGAGCAAATGAACCATCAGCACTCGGCACATTCCAATAATTGAAATGTTCGCTGAATGGGAGCCGACAGGAGTATTAGAAATTGCCCCAGTTTACAAAAATCAGTCACAGGTTAAAGCAGACCATGCTCGGGTCTTCACTTTGGGCATCAGCAATGTTGTTGTCTACAGGTGCCATCGCATTTGAAGCTGGCGACGCGTTTACCATCACCGAGGCTTGTGACCCTGCTTTACTCGAAGCCTCTCAGGAATCATCTGAGAAGGCTTCCGAAAAATTGTCCTCGATCCTGAGTGAAGTGATCGGGACCCCCATGAACATCGAAGAACTGGCCTGTCTCGACAACATGTTTTCGATGGACTTCGGACTGGGCGTAAGTATCCCGGGCATCGATGATATCATGAACGCCGTGCTGTCTAATGTCTGCTCTGCAGCTGAGGAAGCTTGGGGTGAAATGAATGATCGTCTAAGCAAATCACTGGCAATCAACACAGATGACTTCGAACTTCCCGGGGGCGTGCGCGTGCCTGGTCTGTCTGGAAATATCGGAACTGGCCTTGACCGCAATCCTAACGCTTCACTGTCCGATATCCTCAAGGGCAATGGTAGCGCCAGCGACATCATCAATATGGATATTCCATCCGCCGAAGACCTTGGAGCTGAAACCTATGAAAATAGCAGCCGGTCAATTGAGTTGATGAAGGAAGCGCTGAAATGAGAAAGATAATCTTTGCCTCCGCCCTCTGCCTTAGCTCCGCTTTGACACAGCCTGCCTGGGCAACCGGCATCCCAACAGTCGATGTGTTGGCAGTGCAGGCCTCCGAGCTCTTCCGCATGTTCTCTGGAGCACTTCAGTCCAAACTCGCCAACGGTCAAGTGCTTGCAGATTCAGATCTCGCAAAGCGCGAGCAAATGGCTGAAACGGTTCGTTCCTCTGTGCTATCGGTAGAGGGCTGCTATTCATCGACTGGCGCTCTCGCGACTGCCGCAGCAGAACAGAAATCCGCCGCTGTAGCTGTGACCGCTGAGAGCTGGCTGGTAGATCAGGCACGGAATGCTCTTGAAGATGAACCATACGGCTACAATGAACGTGTTTTTGCGCGCGATGCAGACCTGAAGAACAAGGACATGCAGCCAGTTGATCTTGTCTTGCAACAAGCGTCCCTGAGCGATGACGAAATGAAAGTTGCACTGGAGAGCCTGTCTGCATCAACTTCACCTCGAAACTCTGATTTCGGCAATATCGATAACGATATGGATGCCCGTGTCAGAAAAATGCGACATGCATGGATAACAAGCCCGGCAGTTGTTGTGTTGTCTCAGCAAGCTGAAGCCGTGAGTGCCGATGAATGGCGGAAAACCTTGTCAGCTATGGGACATATATCGGAAGATGCTTTTGCCAACTCCGATAAGCTCAGCATGGTTGAGATTTTCGACTATCTGGTGAAATCCCGCTACGGTGGCGCCGGATATTACTCCAAAACACTATCGGGCATGATCACCACACCCGAGCTTCTAAGAGAGTTAATTCGCCTGTCTTCCATAAATCTGCGAGTTAACTGGGAACGCCTGGAACTGGAAAGAGCTCAAGCGCTTGCGCAGGCGGTCAGCTCATCGAGCGAATTCTCCGAACAGTTCTCGATACCAGTCAGTTCTGATTAACACCAGCGCCCAATAAAAAAAACGCAGGAGAACCTAAATTGTCTCCTGCTTTTTTTGCATTTTTCATAGTCAATTAAGATGAGCGTGGGATCCGGGGTGCCCAAAATCGACATTATCAATAGACTTTTCAATGGACCATGGATTGTTGTTGAGCGTTGAAAGTTGATACTCAATGAATCTCTTTTCCGCCAAAAGTTCTTCAAGGCGTTTTTTAACAAATGCACGCGCAGTTGAGGTTGGGGCCTCGCTAACCTGACAACGCATTCTACCGATGTCGTAGGTCACGATATTGACGCGCTTCTGAAGCTCACGCCGATAGGCTTCCAAATTCCCTTGTTTTGAAAAACGCGGAGAAAAGTCTCCCAGCCGGACTTCGCGCTTTTTGTTTCGCCTGCGATCGTTGCTCCCTTTCTTGAGACCAGCCGCCATGACAATCACCTTTTGATTAGATTGGAAAACACAAAAAAAGACCAACCAAAGGTTTGCGTACCTTCGGTTGGTAATCGGATCACTGCTGTTTGCGAAGTGCTGCTACAAGCTTTTCGGGATCGTAGACTTGCGAGAGAAAGGCGACGATGTCTTTTGGCGCGCCCTCCACAATTGTCGGCTGCCCATCTTTGCTGACAAATGTGATCAGGGGGGAGACCCGCAAATCGAACTCATCCATAACCTGATGAGTTGCGTATATTTTCTCACGCGAAGATTCGGTCAGCTGCGTGATTTGCGAATTGGCTATAGAGCCATTCATAACCTGCGCAAAAACGGCAGCCGGGTCTTTTGCGTCAAGAATTGTTGCCGCAAGACTTACAGATGCTTCATCCTTGAAAGCGGCCATCGACACATTCAGGCGAAGCATCTTCTTCTCCACCAGAACCCGAACTTTATTCCAGAAATCATGGCAATAGGGGCATTTTGCATCGATGATGATGTTGATTTCTGGGATATCCGGACCTTCACCACCCACTGAAAAGTGAGAAATTTGTGAAAGCGCTGCAAATTTACGCGCTTCTGCACTTGCTGCAGGGTCATCAACCTGATCAGGCTCCTGAACCCCTTGCTGTTCCTCTTGAGAACTTTCGGTTTCAGGATCATTTGCCGGTCGAGCGATTGGCGCGGGATCGCCAGAGAGCAGAGCATCCAACTCATTCGCCACCCGGGCATCTACCGCAGAAGCGTCCGATCCGACAGTTGCTTCTGCTGCAGATTGTTCGGCTACAATCTTTTCGACACCAAATTTCTGGCCATCAATCAGCTTGGTGATTTGCATTTGGGTGACGTTGTCACCATCAAGATCATAAGCCGTTCCAACAATGACAGACTTTCCACCTTGCGGCAGATAAATTGTATTGAATCGGTTCTGGTTCTCACCAGGTACGGCATACGGAAAAGCAATTGTTCTGAGCGTATCAAGGAAGCCCAGATCGAAATACATTTTGAAATCAAGAATAGACTGGATGATCTCTTCCTTGCCAAACTTCGTGTCAGCATCGGAAACAAGTTCACCGCCAGACATTGCGACCAGTTGCATACGGGAGATATTGCGGCCATCTGCATCAATCATATAACCGTCAATTAAATATTGCCCGTTAGGGCTGACATATACAGTTTTGTATATGATTTCCTTGTCTGCTTTTTCTCCCTGAATTCCCGAATACAGGAATCCGTCGATACCATCAAATGCGCCCAGATAAACAACCGTTCCCTTTGCGCTAAGTGCCTTCATTGCATTTTCTGTAGAAGGTCCAAACCTGAATTTGCGCGGCTTCGACGTGGTTTCTGCAACCAGAGCACTTGATGACAACCCAATGGACGGGGAGCTATTGCCAGAGGGAGATTGTGCTTTCAAAGCGGTTGCTGGCGGCACTCTTTCGACACCTGAGGCCAAGGCCGGCAGTGACACGGCAGACAAGCTGATCATGGCCGGGATCAGGAAGCGCGCAGATGGCAAGAATTTTCTGGGTTTATGCATCTCAATTCCATCCAATACAAAATATCTGATTTGGATGAAGAGAAATACAAAATACAAAATCGGTCAACCCAAAAAAGTACATTAATTTATCAAAAACCGATTCTGGTTACAAAATTTTCGGCAACAATGATTTGAAATACACAAAATCAGACGAAGAAGGTTTCCATGGCCGGATTTGCGCGCGTTGCCGCATCAGATGAATTTGACCCTAACATGTCTGGCGCTGAACATTCAGGTGGTGTTGATACTGGAAGTCTTGCTCCCGCTGAACCGTCGGTTAACAATGAGCCCGCCAAGGAAGATGAGCCCGAGGTTGATCTAAAGGGCACAGTCGAAAAGATCTTGCATCGATCAAAAGATGACCGGTTTGCTGTCCTTCGCGTCAAAGTGAAGAATGGCAGGGGTTTCAAGATGCACATTGTCGCCGGAGCCGTTCGAAAAGGGCTCGTTTACTCTACCGGTGATGATATTGAAGCGTCCGGCGTATGGGGCGAGCATTCAAAGTACGGTGAACAATTCAAAGCGTCAAAAATCAAAATATTGACACAGGAAAACAGATCACTGGCTGGCGTCAGACGATTTTATCAGAAATACAGGGACAGATTGCCCGGCATTGGTGGAAAAACCATCAACAACCTTATTTCCCATTTCGGCAACGACCTGCCTGAGATTATGGGTGATCAGGCAGAACTTGCCAAAGTTATCCCAAGCGCAAAGGCGCATGCGATCGCAAAATTGTGGACGATCGTGATGAATGATCAAGCTGAGGCAGACACAATCAAGCTGATGGAGCTTGGTGTAAATTCAAGGGCAGCTTCAGCAATTGTCGAAGAGTGGGGAAAATCGGCCGTTGGAAGGTTTTCGAAGTCACCATGGAAAGCAATGCAAATCAATGGGGTCGGGTTTGGATCAGCCGAAGCTGCAGCTCGCACACTAGACCTTCCAACTGATCACGAAGACCGGATTGAAGCACTGTTGGATCTCGCTCTTCAGGAAACCGAGGAAACTGACGGTCACATTGCTCTTCCTGTAATGGACCTTGCTAAACGTGCCGTAAAGATCGCGAAGCTCGCCGATGCGAAAGGCACGCAAGATCTCCAGGTGACAATCATCAACCAAATACCTGAGCTGATCAGATCAAAAAAACTGAAAGCGCGCATGACGGAAGAAGGGGCGCTCTTGATGCGCCCCATCACCTATGCCGCAATGGTCTCTATTATCAGATCACTCAAGCTGGCGCAGCTCCACCCGGTCGACACTCCCCATGCCATTCTCGAAGAGCGTTTCCGTCAGGCAGTAAACGCTGTGCGCGATCAGGGCATTAATCTGAATACCCTCCAGCAAAAAATCACATGGAACTCCCTCACTCAGAGATTGTCGATAGGGATTGGGTTTGCCGGATCGGGCAAAACAACTTCAATGTCATGCGTCTTCAAAGCTTTTGAAGGTACAAAGTATGTCGTCACGTCACTGGCGGGTAAGGCCGTTGTCCGAGCTCGCGACACGGCTGGCGTCGATGGTTACACAATGCACTCGATCCTAAAATGGGTCCCCGAGCGTTGGTGGGTTCCGCGGCTTCGTATGCATCTATCTGCATCAGAATATGATTCGGCGCTTGAAGATGGCACCATTCCTGGTGTCGATTTTGATGACCCAGAGATGATACCGGTAAATCGCGGCCCTGGCTTCCTCCACGATCAATACCGAAGACTGGACTATCATTTTATCGCCCTAGATGAATCATCAATGCCATCCGTTGTTCTCATGGCCCAGTTTTTGCGCGCGGTAGATTTCAGTAAAACTCAGGTCGTTCTTGCCGGGGATACAGCACAGTTGCTAATCGGCCCCGGCAAAACTTTTGCCGACCTGATTGATGCAAATGTTCTACCCATTACTATTCTCGACGAAGTCTACCGTCAAAAAGCAGACAGTTCTTCAACAGGTCAAATTCAGGAACCATCCGTGCTTCCAGATGCACTTTTGAATATCCGAAACGGGGATTTTCCTGCTGTCGGGGAGGGGCATGATTTCATTGAAAGTGATGACAAGGGAATCTTGCCTATCGTCGTTGAAGAAGCTCGACGCTGGAACGGGGAGGGCCGCTGGAATGGCAGCACTTTGGTGATGGCCCCAATGCGGCCCGGCAAATGCGGCCTGTCGGCAATGAATAAGGCTCTCAAAGCTGAGTTCAACCCGCCTGCCGGCCAGATCCAACCTAACGAAATTGAAAGTTGGCGACTTTTTTATCCAACAAGGGATGGGCAAGAGCTGGAAATTACCAAAGGGGATCCGGTTATTCAGGTAACCAATGAACCCCTGCCGATCATTACAAGCCCGCTTGCCAGCAATGGTGCATTGCCAGCCCACATTTCAGTGAGGAGCCCAAGCAAGAGCAAGGATGAGCGTACAATGAACGGCACCATCGGTCTTTTCTTGGGGTTTAGGCACGTTCCAGAAGATCCAACAGGACAGAGCCCTGTAGAGGGATGGGTCGCGACATTCAAGTTTGAGCAAGAAAACGAACTGGTTGCCGTGCCTGTTGCTATGGATGAAAACCGCTTTGGGATGTTTCGGATTAATTCTCTTGAGATGGGCTTTGCAATGAGCCCTTACAAAGCACAAGGGTCAGAAGCAAAATATGCCATCTGTGTGTATCCAGACGAAGCGAAAAGAACTATGAACCGCAATATGCTGTATACGGCAGCATCTCGTGGTAAAAAATGGACCGTAAATATTTCCAAGCGCGAGAATTTCGACCGGGCCCTGAAAATTGTAGAGTCCGAGAACCGAATTTCACCACTCTGCGACTTTATCCGCGCAAATGTCGAAGCAACGGCCGAAAAAGAAATGCCGATGATCGAATATCAGATGGACGCGGCCAAAGACGCACTACTGATGCAAAATATCGGGATAGAAAAAGGTGTCACTTTTGACTCAAACAGTGATGTGTCGATCAGCAACCTGACCAAGCTGACTACCGACCTCGTTGACCTCAACGAGCGCTCACTTATGACGGTTGAAGAGTGGATCAAGACCGCGGAACTTCGCAAGATCGAACTCTCAAGAGAGGTCATGCACCGCGCTCGCGCCTTCGGATTGCACCTCGATACCAACGACGAAAAAATTCACGAATATTCTGAGCGTTTGCGAACTCATGACTGGACCTATGAATATTCCGATGACGCATGTGTGTATCGCCGCGGAGCGTCGAATCTGGAACAGATAAACCGTCTCAAGCATGCCATCGGACCAGACGCAGCGTATCTTGGCTGGGTCATGCACGCTCCGCACAATGAAATCACTTCATATCCGGCCGAAAATATTCCGACATGGGCTTACACAGATTATAATGAACCAGGCCTCGCGACCGATAGTGACTTGGCCAATGATCAGACTTCGGATCCCTCACCTGACGGATGGGACCCAACGGTTGAGGCTCCCAGACTGTCGGCCGGCCACCAGGGTTCACGGATTGACGATTGTGATATCCCTTTCTGATTGTGGCCGTCTCTCATCATGAAAAAGCGGAGCAACCGTTCGGTGCTCCGCTTTTTCCTTCACAGCAGCCTGCCTTAGTTGATCGGTTCCGTTAGGTCACTTAGCAGCACAATCGCATAGGACGCGTTCGAATAAAGAGCGACTTCAGGACGCCCAAAATTCTCATCGACCACTGTATCAAGCTCATCTTGTGCCGTGTCGGCGAGCGATTCTACTCCAGCCCAAACCGCTTGATCTTCGGTCTGCGCTTCCTGCACTTCTGTGACCGAACCAAGTGCACTTGTGACGACTGTGCTGGCAGCACTTGCTTTCGCGCTCGCAAAGCCACCCAGAATAGCTACAGCCAGCTTCATCCCGTATCGCTCGATTAGGCGAGGCCTGACCAAATCATAGACGCAACTATCCATCGAACTTGGATCGATCATGACGGCGGATATGGGCTGGCTAAAGCGGGGGCCACTCACAGAATTCATTGTCACTTGCATGCAAGTGCTATTCGAAGCGAATGAACCGATGAATGTATGATCTGTCAAAATCCCCGTGTTCACGTCAAAAATAATTGGAGTGCCTGGCAAATCGGATGTCGCCGCGACCCGATTTATCCCATAGAACATTTCGCCAGCACGAGCGACAACCCTAACCGGTTCGTCAGTATCCGCCCCTTCCGTCGTCGAAGGGTCTTGCAGGTCAGACGTCGCAACACGATCTGGCTGATATGACCCCACCAAGGTTACAGTTTCACCAAACTGATCCCATTTGTTCTGGTTCGCGGCAAACTGGCCTGCAATCTTATCGACAAGCACCTGATTTACGTTTCCGCTGCTTTCACTATCGGAGTTGGAGCCAGATTCCTCAGTTGAAGTCTTCACCGTCCTTAGAATAGGGCCGGACTCATTTACCGTGGTCGCAATAATCGTTCCATCTGATTCAGACGAACTATTTGGCTCCTGATCCACATTGAAAGCATCCAACGGCAATCCGATGGCAGCACTTCCGTTTCGATCGATGGCTTCATCAATCCGGATTTCGTCAGCTGCCTTGGCTTGCCGCTGCATTTCTTTGTTTTCGAGCTGGTTTTTGCCCCGCGAAACCGTGTCAAATTTATCAATGTCGCCGACCAGCTCGACCTCACCCGACGGCATTACGTTCGATAGATTAAAGGCTACTGTACCCATGATTACCACTATCGCTATAGCGGAAACCCAGAGAATTCTTTTCGTGCCTGGATGAGAGAAGTTATTCTTGATGCGATCTTTAAGCGGCTTCTTCTTGGGATCAAGAATGGCCTCGTGGAGAAATTCCCGATCAGAATCATATTCGTAATTGTTTTCGGTACTCATTTAGCCCTCCACCCGCACATCAAATTCTCTCCCCTTGTATGTCATCCACAAACTGTGCACAGGCGGAGTATCAGGAAGCCGATAGGCTTTGTAATTACCGTTAGACTTCTCTTCGAGCCACGCAGGACCAAGTAACGATGCCGCAGAGCGAACATAAATTGATCCACCAAACCTCCACGCTTTGACGAGACTGGATGAAACACCTACAAGCTCCACCGATACAGCGCCAGCAGGCGCAATTCCGGCAGACACGTCGTCAAGCAGCGGATCCGAGTTGTCCGGTATCCCACTCCCCATTGAGATAGGCATGGTAAAGTTCGGGCCAAAATCCTGAACGGTGATTGTTACCTTTCCATCCAGCTTGTCCTCACCCGCTACAAGATCAATCATAAGGGGAACGTCGCTGCCTGCCAAATACACGAGCACATTGCCCTGGGCAAAAGTCTTTTTTGGCTTGATGTAAAGCGTATGTGATCCTTTTCCTTGAGTATCCGTTTCAGCAAGAGGGTCACCAATGTCGAACACTCCATCGCCATTGATTACATTTATAAATGGCCACGGCTTGCCAGTAACATCAAAGAAAGACACAGAGCTTGCATATCCGCCAATTAGATTAAGCTTTAGCGGCGCCTCGGCATTGTCGAGGGATACCTCTTCCGATCTGGATCTTGGTGTTGGTGACGGACCGAAACGTTCCGCTTGGACTTTTTTCTGCTCTTCAGTCGCCTTACGATACTTGCGAATATCATCAGGACGAACGGGATACATGCCGTCCAAAAACTTGTTGATAGCAGCCCGGGTCTCCGGGTTTTCTTTTTCTTCAAGATTCGGCAATGGCGGCATCGTACTAGGGTCGATGCCTTGGGCCCATCCATAACTCGGCATTGATATTAACAGCGCCAACAATGAGGAACGAAGTATCCTCTTATTCTGCATAATCTTCCCCCTCAACATCGGCAAGCACGATACCAGCAACGTCATTTCTGCTTTGTGCGATCTGAAGGCCAATCATGATCCCTTCAAGTCTGATTGCATCGATATCGTCGCGCGGAGCATGTACAAGCAGCTCCTGAAATTCCCTGATAGATGCCGTCACGGGAGAGAAGCCATTCAGCCTGCCTGGCCATTCACTTAATCGTCTTGCATCCTCAACCGGCCTGTCGGGAATATTGACCCTGTAGAATGAGAAGTTTTTTTCTGACATTTGGAACGCCTTCGTCTTTCTGAATAGTTTTGTCAGATTCAGTGATTGCAACCGATATCGGCTAACCCTGCCTTACGATTAGTGAGGTGACGCCTAATCCCTTGAAAAACGGATCGTCTGAATAAGGGCGCCGGATTACGATCACTCGCGCTTCCAGCTGTTGCGGAACCTTGTTGTTGGCACTGAGATACGTAACCCGGAAGGGTACTTTCACTTCCCACGCGTACCGATCGGCATAGTTGCCAGACGCAATTCCAAGTCCTTCATTGACGACGACGGGCGCCTCGTCAGAAGTGTAGGCCGTAACCATAGCCGCGTGACGAACGACATAGTTCAAAACACCATTTGCAGTGATTGCATCGTTCCATTCACTCCAGCCTTCCGGAGTAAAGCGCTTTTTGGTGCTCCCCAGATCCCGAGAAAAGTTTGCGGCCGAAAAGGTATAAGAGCCAATGGCCGTGTCTGCGGCATATTCAATTACATCGGCGGTCGTCAGATAAGGCTTGTCTAGCGGGATAATTTCCTGAACCGCGCAACCCGGCCCCATCGGAATGTACCGCTCTGCTGGAGGTGCCGCGACGACAACAACACTGAAGAGAATGGATATAACAAGGCCTGCTGCAAGCATGTGATTGATACGCTTTGCAGAGGTTTCACCATCTTTATAAAATTTCGCCCGGTTTTTGATGGTCTCAACGAACTTGCTCATAGCATCCACTATTCCGTTACATCTGTAGCTTCGATCGGCCCTGCATAAGTGCACTCAGGGCCGGTTAGCCAAATTTTGGGGGCAGGCTGAAAAAACCATCGCGCTGCATTAAAAAAAAACAGGATCAGAAGACAGGAGACAAGAATTCCACTCAGAACATGCTGACGATGAATCGCACGCGAACTGGCACGCAATTCATTTCCCGATGGCAGAACACCAACGTCAAAATACCTTTCTGAAGAGGTCCCTTTCTCGTCCACAAGTCGGTGGCGGCTCCTGAAGGGGAAATACCCCAAAGCCGATTTCATGATTTTTCCTATAAACATGGATCGGCCTCGTGCGGAGATCGTCCTGCCGCAACAGATTCCTGCACTTCCCCCAACGCAAATTCCGCATCGCCAGTAATCTCAAGCATCCAGTCACCAAGCATTTCCCTGACTGGTTTTGATGTTTTCAGCAGATGGGATGCATACTTTTTGTCTTCTAGAGGAACATCTGCGAGATCTGCGCCTTTGTCTGCCGACACTGGCGCCATGCAATAGATATGTTGCAATCTCATGGCTTCCGCCTTCAACGCGATGCGCGCCATCGCTTCGTAGCCGCCACTGTCGTTGTCTGGACTTAGAATGACCATATCGGCTTCGGCCAAGTAATCCCAGTTGACTCTCTCAACGCTTTTCGTGCCCTGCGGCCAGGTCATTACAGCTAGGTCCGGAAAGAATTTAGCGGCGTGATCACACGTTTTCTCACCTTCAACCAGAAGGACAATTAGTGGCGTTAGACGGTCTTCACGAGCCTGTAACTTCTCAACAAACTTTTCGTATTTGTAAGGGAGGCGATTTTCCATAGGAAATTCGGAAATAAACCAACCCTCCACACCCTTTTCAGAAATTCCCCACTGAACAAACGGGGTAATTTTCGCGTCCTCAAAGTCGGCACGTATGACATATCCATACGTCTGACCACGTCCATCCTTGTATGGATGCAGCAAGGTGATCGGCAGCTGCGTAACCGGCCTGTCCTCTGATACGGGATTATTAATCGGCGCCGATCGTCCGCGCGCTCTGTCGAAGCCTGTTGGATACAATGAGGCATGCTCAGGGACAGGGACAATAGCCTGCCATTTGACCGGGACGAACTTGTCATCGGGCTTTTCGACTTGTGAAAGGCGTCTAACCTTTACTCTTTTCGATGAAGCAGGCCTATCTCTTTCGGGCCAGAGCCCCGGGACCAAATAGTCTATGGCCTCCCTGAAGCTTAGTGACTTGTAATCTTTCACAAAACTTATCAGATCACCCTTGGCTCCACAGCCAAAGCAATTATAAGTTCCATCACCAGTATTACCGTCCTTTAGAAAAAAGGACGGGGTTGATTCCTTGTGAAATGGGCACAGCATTGCATGACGACGATCTGAGCCGCGGCGACGTAACTTGCCCCCTGTAAGGCTGACGATCACTTCTGAGAGGTTCCGCCTCGCCTTAACAGCCGAAGTAATTTCAGAAATATCAATGTCGTCTCTCTTGTTCCGTCTGGCGCTCATTTCTGATCAACACCTGATGAGTAGCGTTCCCCGCCGAACACCCGATACTCGGTCACAGTTCCGTCAGACCCATCCTGTTTTGACTTGCAATCGGGACAAATTCGATTGCCGTTCCAGAGGGACATAAAAGTGCGGAGGCATTGAAGACAAGTCCGTTCTTTTTGTATTTTGCCAACTTCTATTGGCTTGGCCTTTTCTTTGACGACCAGCTCAATACGCGCGGTCAGCCTGCCGCTTTTTAGGCGCATCCGACGACCAAGGCCGTCCCGACGTGCTCTAAGCATCACCGCATGTGAGCTTGGCGCTCCAAGCGCTTTTGCAATAATTTCCGCGAGATGACCATTGCCCCAAAGTCGGCGCAACAGTTCAGTCCTCAAGTCATCCCATTTAAATTTCATAGCGCTCATGGTCTATCCTGAAAGCTCTTTACCTTTAGGATACCGCCGCTGATTTAAGTTGTGTTGGTATTTTGTATTTTTTTTTGGTATTTTTTTATGGAGGAGCTTTAATTGGCCAGAAAGCAAAATGTCGCCGCCACACACCTATGATGTGATGATTGCTGATGGCCGCCGACTGTATTGCAGGAGTATTTGATGGCAGAATTATCCGGTGGAACGAAAAAACGTTCGAAGCAGCCACCGTTCGATGCGTTGAGAGAGCGTATTCGAGATAAGCTATGGGAGCACAAAATCCCAATCTATAAAGTCAGCGAGCTGCTGGGACGCAACCAGACCTATATGCAGTTCTACATATATCAGGGAATGCCCGCAACGCTTGAACTTGAACAGAGAAAAATAATTGCGGATCTTGTCGGCATGTCTCAGGTGGACTTGTTCAAGAAACCATCCAAGGAAGAAAATGCTGCTTATAAAAAGAGGATGGAATTGCAATACCCTGCGAAAGCAGGAAGCACAGTAAAAGCAGCAACCAAGGCCAGCCCCGCGGCTTCGGAAACTGATTCCATAGAGCCAGAGGTGTCGACAGAAGCCGAGCAAAAAATGGCCGCTGTTGATCCGGAAACTTCAACAACAACTGTGTCAGATAATAAAGCCAAGCGAGCACCCACAAAAGCCCGCAGCAAAACTTCGAAATCCACAAAGTCAAAGTCAAAAGCCCAGAAAGCAGCGACGCCCGAAGGCGCTGACTTGGTCAACACCAGTTCAGAAGAACCTGAATCTCCAATCAGCGTTAAGGCTCACGAAGAATTAGCGCGGGATGAACCTGAACAGAAAGGGATTATTGTCGTCGCTCCAAGCGAATTCGAATCTCTGATGAATGAAAACCGCCAGTTGCCTGATACCGCAAAATCATTGCTGACTGAAGGCGTTGATATTCCGCTCCATTTCGACATTTATGGTGATATTCTCCGGGCTGGCGCCAAAATTCTTGCAAACACGACAGTCTCGCCATCTGCTGGTGATCTCGCAATCCTGGTGTCTCGGAAACACACGACCGGGATCTCTATCGCGACAATTGTTCGGACCGGAAATAGCAGAAACCTTGCCGGGTTCACGGCAACCCTAATTGGCCAGGATAAAGAACAAACATACTCATCCAACGAGTATGAACTTCTGACAATTTCATCCATCACGCTTTAACACATAGAATGACAGTCTTTGGCACCCGCTGAAGACTGTCATTGCAACGCCATTCCGCTTCTTACAGGCGATTGAACTGGGACAATTAGAGATCCCAGAACGTACTGACGTCGCAATTCCTCATGCCATGGAACATCAATCGTCTCTACTGTGTGCCTTTGCAAACCTGGCAGAGAAGGGGAGCACCATATTGATCTGACCGGCCCATCAATAATCAATGCATTTACGACTGATGATTTGGCCGCAATTAAAGCGACGCTATCGTATGGAAAATCAGGCTTTGCTATCATGCCATCACTTCCACCACCTGCACGCAGTGTTAATGCATCAAATCCGACCGCCGCAGCATTCAAATGCAACTCACCTTGCCATACCCGCCAGTGCGCGATCATCTCTGATGAATAGGGCATTTGCTGGTAACTAACCCAGAATCTGCGAACAAACTCCCGCATGGTTTTTCTGGTGGGTTTCACATCTATCGACCCAATCGCCCAATTTTCGTGATCCAGCACTCTTTATGCCCTTGCAATTTTCATTGTGTGGGAACCTCTCGCTCATGATCCCCGAATTGTAGGAAGAAATGCTGCGTGAATGTGGCATTTTTTGTTCAGATACAAAAAAATCCTGATTATGTATTTTTTTGCCCCATTTGATTCTGGTGTTCCCTTAGTATTACAGAAAATGACTTTTTGGAGCGGCAACCCGATATGGCTGAGACGTATTCATCAATTCTCGACGGCCACGACGAAAGCGAGATTGAAGACCTGTCCCCTGGCAGCATTCACACATCTGAAAATGAATTTCGTCAGCGTGAAGCCAGGGAGCGCGGTGAAAACGCGGCACAAATTGGTGACGGACTGGACGCGGCCCGCGCAGAGGATATTGCAGATTTCGCTCCATGGGGATCAGTTGAAGAACTCGAAGCTGACGACATGCAGCAACCCGATGAATCCATTGACGGGCACACGACAACGACTGGAGGCGACAGCAACCCGGAACCTCTCTCTGCCGAGGATCAAAGGTTCACCCTTCAAAGCTTTGACGATCCCGATGATCCGGTGACGGCCGGGTCACCGGCAAAAGCCAATAGCGTGCCTCATGCCGCCTCGTCGGACGATGACATTGTTGTCGAAGCCATCAAACCGCAAACGAAGCACAAAATGGCATTGTCAACAATGCTGAGAGGCAGTGCGAAATATGCATTCGTCGCAGTTTGCATAGGCGGAGTAGCTGTGGTCGGTCTTTGGCAATTCAGGGACAGCTATATGGATGGCAATGATGTCCCGGTAGTCGATGAAAACCTAGATACTGCAGAAACCAGTGTAAATGGGCCTAATCCATCCAGCGGCGAGATCCAGAAAGCAGCCCAAGAAGGTAGGGCAAATACCCCAAAGATGATGTTTGGCGAAGATAATGGTTTCACTGCCAAGAACACCAAACCCATATCACTCGATGCCGCGACATTATCGTCAGATGCTGGAACTTCTAGCGTGAACCCTGATATTTTCTACAACGAGCCCGCTGATGCGGCTTCATCAGATGGCGCACGGTCTCTGGATATTCAGACGGACGATATTAACTACGACCTCAATAAAGTTCTGCAGAATTTTGACAGCCTTACCGCACGATTTGAAGAGCTTGCTCAGTCGCAGAAAACTGTTGTGCTCAAAGTAGAGCAAAACACTGATTCAATTGATGATATCAATGCCAGATTACGGGAAGTGGAAACGAAGCTGAGCAGTTCACTGAACGCCGCAGTGAATGCGGCGCGTGTCGCGCAAACGATTGAATTACCAACGAACATCAATATGCGGCGCGCTCCT
This sequence comes from Thalassospira xiamenensis M-5 = DSM 17429, assembly GCF_000300235.2. Lineage (NCBI taxonomy): Bacteria > Pseudomonadati > Pseudomonadota > Alphaproteobacteria > Rhodospirillales > Thalassospiraceae > Thalassospira > Thalassospira xiamenensis. Next base: position 106,509 of record NZ_CP004389.1, read on the forward strand.
TCGCTTAAAGCTGATGTCGTGAAGATTCTCAAGAAAGGTGAAACTGTGACAGCGATCGATGCCACACCGGATGGAAACTGGCTCTTGTTAGATAACAGTTTCTGGATAGCAAAGTGGGTGGCATCACCAGCTCCTTCCTATCGTGACAGTTCGTCTCAACCGAATGAGCGCGGGGCTGTGAAACCGCGCAAGACTGAGGATCCTAAGCGCCCATCGACATCGACTGTGTCGCCCGCCCCAGCAGTCTCAGACCGTGCTCCTACAACATTGAGTACATCGGGCAGGTCCCACCTTGGGAACACGGGAAATGTTCCCGTCTACACAATCGCATCAATCCAACCTGGAACAGCATGGTTGAAACTTAATGGATCAGGTTTGCTTGAAGTTCATGAGGGTGACAGGCTCAAAGGGTACGGTTTGATTGTGTCCATCTATCAGGAAAAATCTGATGAATGGGTGATCGCAACCGAAGCCGGCCGATTGCCGGTCAAGCAGCCCAATTATTGAGAAGATGATCATCAATGCTTGACCAGATCGTCGATAGACTAAGTGGCGCTGCTTCGGCGTTTGCAGAGATGGCGACAAACCTGGCATCCATTCTGCCCGGACTGATCAACATCGTCGGATGGAGTACCGCTCTCATTGGTATCTTCATTTGCTTGGGCGCTGTTGTTGCTCTTTATGACGCTACCCGCGACGGCAAGTCCATGATGAACAGTCAGGTAACGCCTCTTCAAGCTTGCGGAGTATTTCTGGTTGGAGGAGCTATCATCAGCTTCTCTACAACCCTCGGAGTAATGAGCCAAAGCACGTTTGGTTCTTTCATGGGCTTTGTCGGCAACGATGTCACCTTCACTTTTCTTGGCCAAAAACTTGATGAGAACGGCCAAAGGACCATGCGAGCACTTTTTCAGTGGGTCTGGTTTCTTGGTTTCATCTTTGCTTTGAAGGGAGTTCTTGACCTCAAGGGACTGATAGAGCGGAAGGGGAATGCCTCGATCTGGAAATGTTTAGCCCAAATCATTGGCGGGTCCTTCTGCCTTAATTCCATAACAGTAATGGAACAATTGATCGACCTCAAAGTCGGCACCTAGGCGATTTCAAGCACTTAAACCATCAGAACTTTATCACTCACACGCAGTTTCATTTTGCAGAACACTAACTAGGAGACTACCCATGCGCTTTCCCAAGAATAAGCGTTACTTCGCAAAGCTTGCAGCTGGTGCAGCAGTTACTGCCGCAGGTGTTGCTGTTCTAATTGACCCGTCTATTGCTCATGCAGCAAAAGGCATCGCTGACTATCAGGAAACGGTAGGGGGATCGATGAAAGCGATCCTTAACTTTGGTGGATGGGCAGCCACTCTGGGCGGTTTTATTTTCACCGTATCGAGCGTTACAAGCCTCTATCGCAAATCCAAGCAGGCGGCTGCTGGGGGCCAACAGCCCCAGGGGGTGGGTGGCGATATCGCTGGCCTAATCCTCGCATGCGTCCTGATTGTCGTTCCACTTCTTACTGGCATCGGACCAGCAAGTCTGTTTGGCAACGATGCCAAAACAGTAAAAATTGGTGACAAAAACTTCGCCGATACAATTGGCAATTAAGCAAGACAAGCTCAGCATGACAAATTCAATTAACCTCCACCTGGATGCGGTTCGGTCAACCTGGTCAATGCCCGACAATTTCCACCAACAAATTGATGCCCGCCATGCTGAGCTTTTCGAACGTATCATAAAACGTGATCGGTACACATGTCAGGCGTGTGGGTTGCAGTCTCGACGTTTCCTTGAAGTCCATCATCGCGACCACAATCACAATCATTGTGACGAAATGAACCTGGCATGTATCTGCCCCCTCTGCCATATGACAATGCATATGGGGCGGGCAGGTCTGCAAGGTGAGGCAGTTTTGATCTGGCTTCACCCTCAACACCAACAGCTCTCGCAAGCATCCCTGAATATGCTTGTCCTGACATGCGTTGTTGCAAACAGGTATATTCACACTGTTTCTGACGCTTCGCGCACACTTCTGTCGGATTTGGCCCGACATCAAGCTGTTGCAGAGCGCCTAATTGGAACTTCCCGACCAGAAATTCTCGGCGAAGCAATACTTCGGCTCAACAAAGAAGCTCATGACAAACGCCATGAGCTTCTGGATGGCTTGCGGTTGCTATGGACCGGGAAGTTGTTTCGCCGAGGCAAAGATATTGCTCCTGAAATGGTTTCTTGGATGGCCTTTGATCCGGGTGGACCATTTGGTGGTCACGAACCTGAACGATGGAAACCACTCTATCACCGTTTGGCGAAAGAACAGTAACGCATGCAAGGCATCTCGTTTTCCGACCGCCCTCAGATAAAGCAGCCCGTAAAAGCAAACTCAGGTGCTCGACTGAGCTTCGGCGTTATCCTGTTTGATAACCCAGAGAACCCTACATCTGGTTACGCATGCGAGCACGGGGCGGAAACACAGCGGATCGCGAGCCCACTTACTCTTGGTAACAGTTGCCTTTGGTTAACCAATGCGTCTTTCAATGCTTGGTGGAGCAATCTGCGTAGGCACCCGCTATTGCGGCATTCTGCATATCTGCGTTTGTCACTCGACCAGATCTGCGAAGAATGGGGCATACCAGTTAAAGACTATCCAAAGGAATGCACACCTCTGATCGCTGAGATATTTTCCAACTGTATGCATGTGGCCCAACAGTTATTTCCACAACTCAAAAACTCGAACAACCTCAAACTGCCCACCCTTGCATCATGCATCTCGCAGTTTGTTAAGGCACCGGTCTATCCAAGCGGCATATATGGCCCCCAATGTTGCGACGCTATCGAAAATGCAACCCAGAACTGGAGTCATATCGACACTCCGAATCAGTATTTAACAAGGATTTCTTTGGTCCGCCCCCGCGTAGCAAGCGCCAGCATATACCTTAATCTCAAGGTCCCGGAAGGCAACTGGACTCATTATCCGGTTGATAAGATGGGAAAAGCAGCAGACAGCCATGCAAAATGGCTGCTGGAGACAGGAAAACCATTCATTGCGCAAGTCGAACTGGATTATGACACCAGTTCGAACCCAGACAATGATCCATACATCGAGATTTTTGCCCTTGGGATGACCTTTGCCAACGAAAAACCGCGCAGAACTTGGCTCACCCCGCTGGAATTCATTTTTATTGCCGACAAACTGAAGATGAAACTTCTCTCTGCTTACATATGTGACGATGACGGCAAGACGACGATCGATTGCAACAACGATTACCTTGCCCGACTTCAGACCCTAGACGGGACATTGTCCTGGTCTGCAGGAATTGTAATGGAAAACACATATACGAGCCTGCTCCGCGCACCATCGCCACGGCAAGCAGATAATTCGTTGTGGCCCAAAGTCTCTCCGAGGGCTGCAATTCTTCGTGGTCGAGAACGCATGGATCTTATGCTTCGCGCGATCGAACTGCGAATGCGTTTCGGGATTAAGGTGCTCGGCTATGGATCTGGCCGCGTAATGATCGAAACACCGGAGAGCAACATCGGTTTCGCGATCGAAGCTGCATATAAATGTGGCCTGGAAGTTCCGCTGTCAGCCTCAATTTTGGCAGAAACAAATGGGCTTTTGCCGGACCTGCAACCAACCGATTTTCCCGAGAAATCAGCGGGTAAATATCACGTGAATGCATTTCGGCCGCTGCTTGCAACAACCGGGGACACTCCGATGCTTAAAAGACTAGATGCTCTTCCCCTTATGAGCGTTGAAAAAGCCCGCAATCTCATAAACAGCATTTTTTAATCAAGACTGTGGACAGAACATTATGCTGAGCACATTGACAAACAATTGGCGTCAACTGGTCGAATTCTGGGGTAGCACCTCACTAAAGCACTTCTGCGACCTCGAAAGCTCTGCGTCAGCATCAACCCTGTCTACTTACGATGGATCTCTCGTCAGCCTGATTGTTCTTAACGGTCGATCACAGATCACAGGTGGCCAAGAGCTGAACGCTATCGTAAGTCATCTTTCACATACCCTTGGCGGGTTTTTGCAGCGTAAGCATCACTCAATCGAGTTTTTTTATTGTTCCGACCCGGACCGTGCGCAGGAGGCCGTGCTACAACAGGTTTCTTTCGCACGCGACGCCGCTGACAATATAGGCTTAGATATATCTGACATTCTCGCCGAGCGTGAAAAAATGCTCCCGCATGATATGCGCTATGAGACATGCGCCATTGCAATTTGGACCAGGCCGACAGCTCTCACTTCGTCAGACAACAAAGATCGAAAAGCTGCGACGAACAACGCATCACCTGCGGATAAACGTCAGGCCAGAGTGCACGACACCCTTCTGGCGATACATGAAGCGTTTGTTTCTCAGTTCCAAGCTTCCCTATCTGACAACAACGTAAATATGTACTGTCACATTGCGTCCAAACATGAGTTTGTTCGTTTGGTTCGTGGTACTGTCTACACTGAAGAACGAACCGATGTTTGGAACCCCAGATTGCCGGGGGACAAGGTCGATATTAGGGCATCCAACTACAGAGGTAATCTACCTTCCCTTTTGGAAGACCCAATTGACGAGCAGATATTTAACCGGCGTGATAACTTCGATATCGACACATCAATTGCCCAGATCGGTTCGCGCCTATATTCGGCTTTAGATATGGAGCTACCCCCAGCACATGTAGCCGATTTTCAAAGTCTGCTGCTTTCCATTTTACGCTCAGAATTTTCAATGCCATTCCGCGCGAGCTTCCTTTTGACAGGGGACGGCCTCTCATTCATTGCCAACAAGGCGCTGTTTGCGAGTTTTCTTGTGTTTGCGGGCTCAGCGAACAAACAAATCTCAGCCAGCTATGACGCGATGCGTGAAAGAGCTAATGCCGGCGAAACGTTCGTAAGCCTGCAAGCATCTTTTGCGACATGGGCACCTCTGGGTGAAAAAAAGCTGCTGCTAACCCGACTTGAACGGTTGAGAGCTTCACTGAGAAGCTGGGGAAACATGGAGACGACCAATCTCTCTGGTGATCCCGCAGAAGCTGCTTTGGGGTCCAGCCTCGCATTAAGACCCTCTAAAATCGGTCCGGGCGCGGCAGCTCCATTGGGCGATGCACTTCATATGGCTCCACTTGCGCGGCCGGCCACTCCATTCCCTGACGGCACAATGATTTTACGTTCGCCAGACGGAAAACCGATGCCGATTAAAGTTGGTTCATCAGAACAAGACGCCTGGGTGTATCTGATTTACGGACCGATGGGGAGGGGGAAATCGGTTCTGATTTCGACGATGCTCCTCGACCATATCCTCACCCCACAAGGCCGGAAAAATGCTCCATTACCACTTGCAGGTATCATTGATATCGGCTCTTCGTCCGAGGGGCTAATCAACCTCATTCGTGACGGTCTTCCGGCTGACAAGCAGCATCAAGCTATTTTCGTCAAGATGCAGGAAGATGAGAACCATCGCATCAACATGCTCGATACTTCACTTGGGCTTCGATATCCGCTCAAAATTCAAAAGAACCTCCAAAAGAATATCCTTTCGATCATTTGCGCTAATTCTGATGGCAAGCAGTTTGAAGGCATGCGGGATCTGATTTCCCGTGTCCTGAACGAAGCCTATCGCATGAAGGATGATAAAGAGGGGCAACCGACATTCTATTCCAGAAATATCGATTATTCTGTTGATGATATCCTGCAGAAGAGCTCGATCAGTTTACCCTCCAACCCGACCTGGTGGGATGTGGTGGATTTATTGTTCGAAGCGGGGCATTACCATCACGCTAAACTCGCCCAACGACATGCTGTTCCCACGCTGATTGAAGTAGCCGCCGCTTCAAATAGTCCAAAGATCCGACAGGAATTCCAGAATACGAGCGTTGCCGGAACTGGCGAACCTCTGATCAATGCCTTTCAACGAATTATAACATCCGCTTCAGAAGAGTATCCGGCCTTAGCCGGTAAAACCACTTTTGATATCGGCGAGGCGAGGGTTATCGCGATTGATAACGAGGATGTTGTACCAGGCAATACTGATACAGGTGCTGCCAAAACGGGCGTTATGATGCTTCTTGCTCGCCACGTGATTGCTGGAGACTGGTTCCTCCGGCCGACACACTTCGACAACATTCCCGAGAAGTATCGCTCATATCACGTTGCCAAAGCTGAGCAGATCATGGAAAGCAAACGGTTGTTGCTTTACGACGAAAAACAGCGATCAGCCGGCATCGAGTTTGTCGATGAACAAATCGATTTTGACACCCGGGAAGGCCGAAAAGCCGGCCTAATGCTCGTGATCGCTTCCCAACGACACAAAGACTTCTCGGAATCCCTCATCAACCTGTCTAGCTGTCAGTTCATCCTCGGTTCGGGTGCGGAGGAACGTGAGGAGTTGATTAAACTGTTTAAGCTCCAAGGAGCTCAGAAGTCTGTGCTTCATAATTCCCTCAACGGCCCAGGACCGATGGGCGCCCCTCTTCTGATGCTTGCGCAATTGAAGAACCGGCCGGAATTTCGACAGTTTCTCTACAACAAAATTGGGCCGATCGAACTCTGGGCTTTTAACACCACGATGGAAGATCGGCACTTGCGCGAGACAATGAGCCGGTCTGTTGGAGGTCAGCGCGCAAGATCAATCCTTGCAAACCGCTTCCCGAAGGGGTCAGCGGTCAATTTGATAGCGAGAATGAAAAAAGATCTTCAGGCGAAAACTGCGAACCTCTCCAGTGAAGATGCATCGTTAGCCGCTGCAGAAATTCTCGCAAAACAACTCATCAAAGATAGCGAGTTGGCCAACGTGTCTTGATTGAAAATCAGTAACGGAAATTTTTGCGACAATCGTGAATATCGGCAGTGACGAGTAGGTATGGAACCATGCAAGACTTCAACACCTCAAGGCACGAAACATCAACTGATGTTCTTAGCAAGTACGTCCAAAATATCATGGATACACATGGCGATCAGCAAAGCTTCATCGCCATCACACTCAGCGACCATGAAACAATGGCAGAACAAACTGCGATCAACTTGGCCAGTATGTCTGATGGGTTACAGTCCAGAGAGTTAAGTCAGAATATTTTTGACGCGTCTCCGGGCGATGATACCTCAAAGCTTTTTGAGAACATCGAACAGCTCAGGAGGAGGTCTGTTAACAATCCGGTCGCTGTTGCCGGCATTGAAAGCTTTAACCGCACATCAGATTCCGTTGGCAAAGAACTTCTGGCCGAGCAACTTCACGAACAGAAGCTCTGCGAAAAACTTGCCCTTATCAAAGAAGGGCTAGATTTTCTGATCAGTCGCGGCCTTCGGGAAATATCATTTGATGTAAACCCGGAGAGCGTTTCACACTTTCGGTTACCTGAAGCGATTGGGCCCCGAATCATGGAAGTGGTTGACATCACTCGGCGCGAAAATCTCGACCTGCGTTATGGAGAGCCTGAACCTGAAAGCCCCACATTCTCAGTATAGCATCCCGTAAAAGCTTCGATCGAAGGGAGGGCAATTGCCCTCCCTTTTTTTGTACGTTTCTGCATCTGCCAGATGCTTGAACGACCAATACAGCCGATGTCTGGTACTGTCGCTAATGGCAAACGATCATTTGGGGACAAATTGCGGGCAATGAATTTATATAATTCCGAAGTAGCTTAATTGCCGTCCCGCGATTTGTCCCTATAGCATTACTTCTATCGCAGGAATTTGGTCGTTCAGGCATCTGCGAGATGCACGAACGACCAAATCAATCAAACCTGTAATGTCTTTTGACCGTGAAATTCCCGCAATATGTCCCCAAACGAAGGCTTAACACTCTCCGCTTTGCCAGTTCGTCGCTTCGTGTTCCCGCGATTTGTCCCTTTAATAGACAGTTGGTATACTGACCAATTAGTCGTTCAAGCATCTGGCAGATGCAGAAACGACCAATCAGCGCACATCATTGCCTCCAAGATCACCAACCACTGAGAAGCCAGGGCGAAGCCCCAAAAAAAAGGAGGGCAAAGCCCTCCCTTTTAGCGAAGAAGTGTCCGGCGAAGCGGCTCCGACAGGGACTTGTCGACGGCGACCGAAAAATCAAGGCTTCGCTGCATATCTCTCTCATGCTGGTTAATCCTGCGTCGGGAACGGCCTTGGCGTCCATTCTCCAACTCAGATTTGACTTCAGCCATTTCCTCTTCAGTCTTGCGACGCACATACATGCGCACTGCATCCACACGCCGACGTTTTCCATCGGGCCTCAAGGGAAGTGGCTCATATCGGATGTGAACATCTGTCAGATGATTGACTTCCTCAATCGCCGGCTCTAGAGCGCGCCTTTTGAAATCTTGCCAACGGCCAAGCGTCTTTGCATCCCCCATCATTCGCTTGCGCAAATCCTCTATCTTCCAATCTGTATAGGGCGACCAGCGGTTGGCATGCAAAGAAGCAAAACTGTACAGTGCCAGCGCGTACTTGGATTCCATTTTCATCGCAGATGTCTTCTGCAAGGTTCCCCAATAATTGGATCGATCAATGACCTCACGGAACGTTTTGGAAAACTCGACCGTAATCTCGCGGGTGGAAGCTTGGTGACGTCGTTCGACGTGAGCCAAAATTGGACCTGACTTTGTCACGAATTCTTTGCCGTCAGTGGTTGTCAGCTCAACGGTTGTCTGCTGTAGCTCTCGAATGGCACGCTCTATCGTGCCGGCATCTTTGTGTGACCAGTTCAACGCTTCAATGCGGGCTACATGCGCACGGTCTTCAACGACAGCCGGCCCGGCCAAATCAAGCAGGGCAATTAAAAGTTTGGATGTGAGAAGATTAAAATATTTCCCATTTGGGAAATGCATTTCGATAACTTCACCAGGCATCACAACCTGACCATTATCGCTCTTATGCACACCTGCGATGACCATAAGGGTGCATGGCTTTTGCTTCGGCTGCGGTTTACTCATCAATACTCTTTTGGCGCGTTGTGAGGTATAAAAATCAGACCGCCTAAGATCTGCCAAGACCCAAAATACATTATTTCAGAAATACAAAAACACATTTTTTGTATCGGATTGTGGATAAGCTCCATTTTCTTATCCACAGGCTCAGATTTCTCCCCGCAATATGTCCCCATACGTCCCGCAATTTGTCCCTACAGCTCCCGCAATATGTCCCCATACTCCCGCGATGTGTCCCCATATTCCCGCGATTTGCCCCTTCCAGAACAGATTTTTCTTTATACATCATACACTTAGATATCTGGAATATAGAAAACAGAATCTAAAGGAAAAGAAGGAAGTTGGTTTCCGCGTCAATGCTTGTTGATTACTCCAAGCAAAGCAGCATGGGCTCCTTTGCATTGGCATTCAGGGAAAAGAGGGCTGGGAATCTATTTCACATCCGTACCAAAGCTGACACGGATGGCTGGATCGCGCACCCTTATTAAAAGACCGACACATCAACGTCACAGACACTATGCGCATTCCACACAGGATATTCACAAGACCTTTGCGGCGTGTAGGTCTTGTGTGCCCCCAAGTCGAAATACTAACGCCCCCTCAAAATCCTTCACACTAACATGGGGAGAACGGTATTTTGCAGCGTCCAAATCTCAAAAAAAATGTGAAATCTCCAAAATACAAAAAATCCGGTAACAGGTTCATCATCTAGCATGGCTCCTAGAACAAGGAGCGATTGAATGATTTTAGACGGAAGTATCTGGAATGGGGTGCTCCCCAGAAGCGTGACGTCCAGCAATTTTGAAAGTGCTGACCTGACCGCAGAGACTATTGACCTCTATGCCAAATCCATCCGAGATCTGACGGCGGAGTATCGCGATCTACTTGATGCATCAGCCGGTCCCCTAGACCTAATTCCGGACGTTTCCCCCGACTGGGCTTTTCCACCAATGGAAACTGGCTTACGGCACTCGCCGACGATGTTTGTCCCGGGCACATGGGAACCCTTGCCGCGACAAAAAGGACCGCTGACACTTTTCAGTCTATGGATGGCATACAGCAAGCTGCCCTCTGTTCAGCGTTCGTCCCGCCGCGTATATCGCTCAGCGTTGATGATGGGTGTTCAGACGATACCCGGTATTGATGCGGCGACATCGTTGATGATCCTCGCATCCACGCGCTATCTGTATGAAGACTGCGCGAACCCAACTGGTACATGGAAAAAGCTCAAGGGCATTCCACAGGAGGATTCGGTTCAACTTTTCTCCTACCTAGAAGGTTTGCCATCTGCGTCAGCTCGCAACACCAGTCTCTGGCTTCGTGCTGGTATGCTTGTGGGATTACGTCCTCTTGAGTGGCGTGACGTCTCACACGTTCACGGCAGCGATGGAAAACCGGAACATCTACGCATAAAAAATGCCAAGCACACCCACGGACGAGCCCCTGGCCGATATCGTGAATGCGACATCTCAGGATTTAGCGACGATGAAATCGAGCTTCTAGTTCAGTTCATTTCCATATGTCGGCAGAACAACAAATCACCCGGCGAATGGCACAGATTTTATAACAGTTGCAGACGCGCCCTATGGGAAGCGAACAAGACCCTTTGGCCACGGCGCAAAGCACGGATCACACTTTACTCTGCGCGGCACGCATTCAGCTCACGAGCAAAGAAGTCCCTCAGCACCAGAGAGACCGCCGCTGTGATGGGGCACAAATCCGAAGAAACCGCACAAATTCATTACGGCCGACGGACGTCACATGCTGACGGCGGGGCAATGTCAGTTCCGCGACCTATTGGCGAAGCTATCAGCTTTGTCGTTTCCACCAAAGAACCCCGAATGCCATCCACTTCCCCCGAGAAAGCAGGGAGCACTAAACATGTTGAATGATCTTGTCGCAAATCCACAAAACTTTGAAACGATGAAGGACAGACACAGCAACTCTGGGGTGACGTGGTTTAACGCCAGAATGCGCATCGTCGATGGCATTTACGATGCAGGTGTTCTCGATAGGGCACAGAGGCTCCCAAAATACTACTCAGAGTTTGCCAATGTTTGCCGAGGCGTTCTAACCGCTAAGCCAGTGAAGGGTGGAAACCATATCGCTGTCATGCGTCCATGTGGTGGCGTGCAAATTTTTGACAGCGGACCGGACACAATTTTCTGTATCCCGATGTCTCGTCCTAGCGGTCTCAGCGATGCGCAATTCCGATCAACCCCGCCCAACCGCGTTCAATCCACTGTCGCCAATCTAGCTGTTCGAATTGCATTGATGAAAGGTGCCAGAGGGGTGCTTGTGAGAGGAGATGAAGCAGCCGTTCGCCCTGTAGCAGGTGGGCTGGTTGCATACGGCCTCCTGAGTGGGACGCAGGCTCTTGTAGACGATGGAGAGCCCCGATGGGCCGACCCCCGCCACCCCCTTGTCGCAAAAATGTATGTCCCACACATGCATGCATCAGGTGCTTGGGGTAGGGCTGAAACAGATCAGATTGTTTCTGCAGAAATGATGACCAGACCACTACATCTGGGTTTCATCGCACCTGATCCAATTTCAGATGAACATGCTGCCGGGCGCGAGAGGATTGAGGTCAAAGAGAACGAGCAGCTGGGCAACGACCAAGTAACAGGTAAATCAGCAAAGGGGTTTGGCGCACTTAAGCCCAAAGCTGACACGAAAAAATATGATCGGCTTCCATCGGTAATTACTGAACAGAATGTCGAGATTTACATGAACTGCGCCACGATGAAGTCAGTGGACACCCAGCGTAAGCAGGAATTCGCCAGCGAACACGGCCCGCGATACAATTTGTATCAGGATGATATGTTTTAGCGCCTAAATACAAAAAAACACCCCAAACCAAAATTTGGCTTTGGTATAAAAGTTACAGCGATATCCAAAACCCATAATTTCGGGATACAGAATGACCGGTCGCCATATGAGATCATACAAAATTGCAGCAACCCTGATTTGTGGCGCGCTGATCCCTAACTTAACGGGCTGCCAGACTACAGGCACATCGACGGCCAACATTCCAGCCGCGCGGCAGATCAAAGTCGTAGAAGTTGATCCGATCGGAGACGCACTTGTTGCAGCAGCAGAGGAATCCTCACGTGCTCTGGACAAACTTTCACTCGTCCAACAAGCACGGACCCCACCAGCAGAAGTGAAGCCACTTCACATTCCATCTGAAATGGATCGTGAGATCATTTTTGACTGGCATGGTGAGATTGAGCCAGCCTTACGAGCCCTTACAAGGGAGATCGGTTATGACTTCGAGGTCGCGGGCCGAAAAGGGGCTGTGCCGGTAATTGTTCACGTATCCGGCGAACGCCCTCGGAGCATCTACGCAATCCTGCGCGATCTTGGCACGCAAGCAGGGCGATGGGCGACCGTAGCGGTTAATCCAGACGCAAGCATTAAACGTGTGGAGCTGCGATATGAGGGTCTGTAAACAGTTGATGACGCTTACAGTTTGCTCAACGGCCATTCTGGCTGGCTGCAGCTATGAGCGCCAACAGCACAAAGTTTCTGACCCCGAGATTTTCTACCCCAATCAACCGGCAGTGACGCTGGAGCAGGCGCAAGCATTGCACGCAATTGAGGGGCGCGATGAAGATGCTGAGGATTTGAACCGGTACACTGCGATGCGTGAGGCCGCACTTTCTTTCGGAATGAGAGCTGCCATGGCCAGTATGCAGGAAGAAATTGCTGACCGTTTTATCGATCATGAGGAAACCCTTGATCGTATCTATGACTTCCGGCGAATTGTGATCCCTATCAAAGGCAACGACGCCGTTATCATTCCGCCTGTGATCGAGCAAACAGACAAAAGTCTGTCAATTGCCGATGACGGCAACACAGCAACGATCACTCAGACTACGTTCAAAATCATAAAGCCGGCCCGAATAGCGGCAACTGCTCCACGCTGGAAAGATTTCATCTCGCGCGGATCCAATGAAAAGGTGGACAAGCCGCCAGTAGCCCTGCTGCCGAAAACAGAAATCGAACAACAGAACTGGGCTCAATGGGTTGCCGAAGGGTGGGAAAAAGGCATCCGGATGACGACAGATAACTGGCAGCAAGACCAATCACGCCTGAAACGAGAATTTACCGGTATGCTGAAATATCTTGAGCTCGTCGAGCGCGGTCAGGTTCGATCTCTTTACCTCGCCACAAGCGATCTCGGAATTACCGGCGAGGGAACCATGGTGGAAATCGGCAAAGCCATCGTAAAAATTGCTGATCCTGCTCACCTTGTTGGTGAAGACGGCGAATATCTTCCAATCATCATTGATGCGGGTGTGCAGTGATGAGTGCCCCATGGCGACAACTCAGCCCGAGGATGATCGAGCTTTCTAATGCAGTCCGCAGCAGGGTGGCAATGAATGACCAATTCCCATTCCTTAATCGGGCGGTATTGGATCAAATCCTCCTTCACGCAATTGAGATCGGTGCAAGTGATGTCGATTTCTTCAATGATCAGCCCGTCTGGTTGCAAGTTGAGGGATATAGGCACCCGATAAATCAGCGCTCGTTCAGCACTTCAGAGCTTCGCCACATCGCAGATACCATTTATGGCGGAAGTGCCTCAACAATTCTGGCCCAGGGCAAAAGCCTAAACCCAGGTTATGAAGTTCGAGTGGATCGGACCCGGAGCGAGCGGTTTCGCGTGAACATAGTGCAGCACGACGCTGACGGTGGGGCGGGACTTCAGATAACTATGCGGCATATTCGGCCCGAAATTCCACGCCTTGAAAAGCTGAACATCGAACCTGAATTAATCGTCAATCTCATGTCAGATAATGGCATGATGGCGATTACGGGACCAACCGGCTCAGGCAAGTCGACCTTAATGGCGTCGATCGTTCAAGAGGACTTGTTGGATCCTATGGCTCACCGAAAGTATCTGTTCGGTGAACAGCCGATCGAATTCCTCCTACGAAAAATTCCGGGGGCAACGACCCTTGTGTCGCAAATGGAAATCGGCCGCGATATACCGAGTTTTGAAGCCTTCGTAGAAGAAGCTATGCGCCGAAAACCTGAAGTCATTGTTGTCGGGGAATGCAAAAACCGGGCTACGATGGCAGCATCCATTGACGCATCAAACTCAGGGCACTTCACCTGCACGACGATGCACACCAAGACAGTTGCGGATACCGTGCGTAGAGCGATCAATTTTTTCCCCGCTGACGAACGTGATGGTGCCGCGCTGGATTTCATCGGCAACGCAAGGGTGATTGTAAACCAGATTCTGGTTCCGGGCGCAGACGGCAAACGTCGAGCGGCAAGGGAGTTTCTTGTCTTCACACCGGAAGTCCGTGAACTCATGTCAGAAACGCCACTCTCACTCTGGCCAGAGAAATTGCGCAAGATTACAGCAGAACAGGGGCAACCCATGTCAGTTGCGCTCCAACGCCTCGTGGAAACCGGTGAAGTTCTTCCAGACATGATCCCGCAATTTACACAGCTTCGGGAAGCCGCGTGATGCACTGGAGATATACGGCCTTAACACCGAAACTATGGCTCCTGGATGGCAGGGCCTTTTTCGCCTTCACCATTTATGGCGCCTACTGGTCATGGGAAACATTCTACACCTCTGTAACGATCATCGTTTTTCTCAGTACCCTAAGTTACTTCGGTCTTCCCATACCTGTTGCCATGCGCCTGATTAAACGACACGTCTTCACGGCATTATCGCCGATCAAAAACAAAAAACACCGACCGGGCCGACCGGTTCATTTGCTGAAAGGTTTTCCTAGATGACAAAGCAAACGCAGAAGAATTCGATCATTCGCGTTGCCGTTGATGATGGCTATGCTCAGGTCAAAGCGTGTATGCATGATGGCAAGGGCTCTATTATCGAAAGCGTGATCCCGACTTTCGTGGCCCCGAACGACGATGGGCTGCTCTCTCTCGGGATGGGTAAAGATCAAATTCAGGACGGCTGGTATGAAACCGAGAACCAGCGTTTCGTTTGCGGAACTGGTGTGAACGGTGAAGAAGTCCGCTTTGACAATTACCACACATCACCCTGGAACCGGGTCGCAATCCATCATGCTCTCCATACACTTGGTTTGTCGGGTCATAAAGTGCATCTGACCGTCGGCCTTCCAATCGGGGATTATTATTCAAGAGGCAAGGAAAATTCCAAGCTCATTGAGCTTAAAAAGAAAAGCTTGAAAATGCCTGTTAAACGGCTTGATGACTGTGAGCCGATTGAAATCGTTGATGTGGAAGTCAGCCCGCAAGGAATTTCGGCTTACATCGATCACGTGTTTGGTGCGGACGGACAGATCATGAATGCACCGCAGGGCCAAATTGCTATTGTCGATATCGGCGGCCGGACGCTTGATGTTGCTGTCATCAAATCCAATCTCAGCGTCGATTTTCAGCGCTCGGGGACAGAGGATGTTGGTGTTCTCAATGTCCGCGAAGAACTTGCGGAACATATATGCAACGTTGTGAATGCCAAACGACTGCCTTTGCCGGCTGCGGAGATCGCAGTTCGAAATGGCGTCGTTCGTCTACGTGGATCAGATCAGGACTTTACAGAGGCCCGCGCTCAGATCATTGAGACGGTCGAAAAACGCCTGATCTTCAGTATCGAGAAAATTGTAGGCGAGACGGCAGATATTGACGTGTTCCTCTTTGTTGGCGGCGGAGCGCGTATATTTAAATCACTGGCAGAGCATTACGAGCAGGGGGCTACCGCCGCAACGCCTGAAATGTCAAATGCGCGCGGAATGCTGAAACGTGCGCTTGCGATGGCCACTGCAGCCTGATCAATAAACTCCACGATAAGTAGGCCACAATGCCAAACAAACGCATACGCGTCTCACTCAGTTTCGCAAACACAGATGACTGGGCAACTTTCATCTCTGCTTTTCCGGGCGCGCATAAGTCTCTTGAAAGCAAATTTCAGCTTGATGCGATTGTTGACGATTTTTTCGCAGCATTGTGGCTTTACAAGTTTGATTTGCTGAAACTACAGAAAAAATTCGGACTTCCCGCAATCAGGGCTGCCAACAAAAAGCGGAATATTCGGCACGTTACCCTTACCAGTGGGGCTGCGATCAAGGCTTTTGGCCAGCATTCAAGAGGTCCATCACAAGGATGCCCGGGACTGTTAAGTGATTACATCATTTCAAGAGTTGGTCAGGTCCCAGCAGAACAGGCGAGCCGAACAAAAGTTACTGAGAAAGCAAGCCGCCCCACAGTTGACCTGGCGCAGAAATCCGACACGACAGCAATACCTTCGAAAGAACTTATGCCGGGTGAGGCGCCACATTCAACACCACTCAAGAACCCACAGGATCGGGGGTCAAAATCCGCACATGTCACCGCCACGCCCAGGAAACCTGATCGAGATACGGCAGAACCCGCGCCTAAACCGGTCACTGCGAACAACCCATTATCGGCCTTTGTCCAAGGCTTAACTCCCTAAACCGAAGCAAACGCCTGCAGAAAAAAAACTGCGCAGCAACAAAAAGGCCGCACAATGAGTGAAATTACTTTGAAGGCTCTTCAATTCTCAAGCCTGTGTTTAATCCCCAATGCAGGTGAGCATGACCGGTTTGAAGGCTTCCTCGTCAATCTGAACGGCAGCAAAGGCACAACCCCAATCAAGCCGATCGGCGGCCGTGTTCCGGACGAAGCGATGGCACTTGGAACCATTTGCGACAGGCTTTTCAGCCCCGATAGCCCACCTCGGACAATCTCGCATGAGGGCGCGGTCTATTTAGCCAGCCGCTCCGATATGCTCGATGGGCGGACAATGTATATGCTGAATCCTATCGCCAGCGATAAGCCGTCGCTTGCAAAAATTATGCAGCAGCCGTTGCTCGCAAAGCACGTCCATGGCCTTTGTTCCCGCCCAGGGATATTCCTGATCGCAAGCGAACATCGACAGACGCGCGAAACATACGGCGCAGCAGCCTATTTGTCGGTTCTCGATAGCAAAAGAGGGCTTGGAGTAGCTATTGATCGTGACCCGGTATTCAATCTGGGCGGCCAGCACGGTGAAAGCGCGTTTAGTGCGCATGTCGACATCGCCAACACGACATCAGCAAGCTCTGTTATCCGCACTCAGCCTTCTGTCATCTTCATGTCCGCACTCGAAAATGAACACGAAGCCCACATACTTCTCCGTGCGGCAGCAAACAATATTCCCTGTATTGTTACCGTGCACGCCAAGGACATTCCCGATGCCATCACAACGGTCACTCACCTTGCGTCCAAGGAATTGAACGGGACAGAGGATATTTTGCAACGTGCGCATTTTGCCCAACAAATTAATGGCGCCCTTCATATCAAGCTCAATGAGACGGATCCCAGCAAGGAAAGTCGCAAAATATTTGATGCGAAGCCGAAAACGGACGATGCGAGCAAGCTTCAAACGGCCTTGATCGACCTTGACCACGAAATCCTTTTGAGCGCCATCGAGCACCAGACGAACCAGCTTAAAAGCAGCCTTCAAGCGGCCAACACACAGTAGCGGGCAACACTCGATATGAAGGTTGACTTCACCGATATTCTATATGACATCAACAATCCGGATGACGTTGGCATTCTGGGCGCTGACGCTGACGACGGCGCGAACCCTGATGAGCTATCAACACCTGTAGGCCCCAACCGTGAAATCGTTCTTCAGGTCATAAAAGAGCTGACAGACATGGGTGGAGTTAAGTCCGGATCAAGGGTGAAGCTTGCCGGGCGCTGGTTCCGTCACACCAAAATAACGTCAGAGATCAGTGAATACGTCAAGCTGAGGCAAATACATGACTATGTGCCTACCCTTGACGATCTGCAGGTAAATCCGGTCTTGCATGGCTTCCTCACAAAAATGGGATTAGAGCCAGGTCTATATTTGTTCTCAGGCCCGATGGGCAGTGGCAAAACAACGTTGGCGTCAGCCGTCTTTGGCAGCTGGCTGGAAACATTTGGTGGTATTGGAACAACAATCGAAGAACCGCCAGAATATCCTCTTGAAAGAGCTTGGAAGAATGGAGCCGGGCGCTGCATTCAGGTCCCTGTCGAAGATGAAGATTGGGAAACGCCTTTCAAGAACGTCCTCAGAACATCTTCTCGCTACCTCTTAATCGGTGAGATACGCTCGCCGCTGGCATCAATGCTTGCAATTAAAGCCGCCAGTAAGGGCGCTGCTGTTGTCGCAACAGTTCATGCGCAGAACGTGGAAGATACTATCACCTCAATGACCGGGTATTGCAGGCAGGATGGCGGACGCCCGAGCGACTTGGCAGCCGTTCTGAAGGGGATTTTTCGTGTCAGTCTTCGTAGCAATGCGGCGGGAGGAAAAAGAACAAACATCAATCCTTTGTTTGGAACCGATAGCTTTTATAGCGCAATGTTCCACAACACTTCCGTCAAGATCACTGCTGAACTCAATAATTTAAGGCAGGCGATCGAAAATGAAAATAACAAGAACATCTCGGAAATTTCCCGCCTCCAGATGAATTTCCTCCAACTATATGCGCAGCAATATGCCGCCAAACATGCAATTGCCCAGCCAGCGAAACATCTCGCCTGAATTTACCGACAGGAAAACACAGGAATGAATGACACTGTATGGGAAATTAGCGGGTATGTGTGGAGCATAACGTCTTTGGGGTGCTGGCTATACATTGCAATTGTTGACTGGCGAGAGCATCACATTCAACGCACACCATCAGCTATCGCAATAAGCCTTGGTGCACTGACAGCCATACTCCCCAGCAGCACAGTTGTTTTGGCATCAATCACAAATCAGCCGGCTGACATGTTCTTTGGGTTCGTTCTTGGCGGCTTGGCCTATTACCTTGCCCTGGGATTTGGATACGAAATCACCAGTGATCGCATTATTGGTCGCGGGGACCGGGATATTCTTTTCGCTGCGGGTGCCACATGCGGCGCATCACACTTGCTTTACGCACTACTCCCCACAATGGCGGTCTATATTGTCATTGTTGGCGCAATCAAAAAATCTTCGGCGAGGTCTGGAAATGTTGACGATGCCGCGGGATTGCCACTGGCACCGGGTATTGCCGCGAGCGTCGCAATCGGCTTGATCGCGCCTGAAATATTGCCGCACTTCTAAAAATACAAAAAACTGAACATCTACAAAAAACTTCCCCAATACAAAAAAGCGATTCTGTATAGTGGAGACTAAGCTGTAAGGACGAGTGATTTCATGTTGGATAAGACCGGAATGACATCTTCAAGAACCAACACCATGACCAACTCATTTAATCCGCGTCAGTCTGACATGAACGACGAAGGCGCGGTACTGGCCAGACAACGGAAGAACGGGACCCGCAGTCGGCAAGAACGCCGACCGATCACGCTCTATCTCCGTCCGGGCGACCAGGTGGAAGCCAAAATTATTGCCGAATTCAATAATCACGCACATGGGCAAGAATATTTGCGCGAGCTGATCTCCCTTGGTTTCAAAACAAAACATCCGGAAATATTCAAAATACAGTCCGAGGGGGAGCAAGTTTGATGACATCAAAACGAATTGCCGCCGCATTATTCGCATCGTCAGCGGCATTGATCACAGCCGGATCCTCTCACGCAGCATTCTTGTGGGAACAGAGTGATCCGGCTCCCAAGAAGGAATTGCCTGCTCCGTCGATCACGGAACTGGGCAGCATTCCCGTCAATGAAAACAATCCGCAAAGCGAAATGTCCGGCTTGGACGGCAAACCGGTTTCTCTGATTGCGGCACCTAAAGCATCCCTTGATGACGCATTTTACCGGGGTTTTGGCACTGATCTGCCTCTTTCCATGGCGCTCGCACAGATTCCGCCATCTGGCGTGACCGTTGAACCTGGATACGGGGTTGACGTAAATCAGCAGGTCAGCTGGACAGGCAACAAGCATTGGAAGGTTGCCCTTGAAGAGGCTGCCGGACCAACCCTTTCCCTCAGCAAGCTATCTGAAAACCTGTATCTACTGGCGCGTCGCCCGGATACGCAGGTTGCGATGGAAACCATCAAGTCAGAGCCTCTGATAGCGCCAACGGAAGCACCTGTGACGAATGTTCCGGTTGCCGACGCGCCTTTGAAGCCAGAAAATCCATTCGACGGAGTTGTTTTCAGCGACGAAGTCGAAATTCCAAAGATCGAGGCGTGCCCGGATTGGATTGGCGATCCCGGCCCGCGCAGGACGTGGCAAGCCGAAGCAGGCCAAACCCTTGAAGAAGTCTTGCGCGATTGGACTGCAATTGGTGCAGCAACACCCTGGACACTGATCTGGAACACCAATCGGATTTATCCAATCAAAGCCAGCGCCGAATTTGAAGGTTATTTCTGTGAGGCACTTAGCCTGATCACTGCAGCCTTCACAAGCGACAACCACCCGATCCGGGCGAACGGCGCTCAGCGAAACAAGGTTCTCGTGATTTCAACGCTCGATGACATGGAAGCCAACTGATGATGCTTAACTGGCTACACCCTTCAAAAGTTCCGGCTCTTTGCTTCGCGGGCATTCTTGCTTTGGGCGGATGCAGCCTTAATCGCGATGCGACAGATGAAATTTCTTCCTACAGCAAGGAAATCACTCCAATGCTGGAAGAAAGTAAAGTCGCTGGCCCTGTAAAAAATACCAAGACGCTCAGTTTCAGTGATGAATACTGGCTTGGGGGCGACAGTTTTGTTGCGCGCCGCGGCGATCCCATTCCATCCATCAACATCGGTGTTCGCTCACACGATCCGATAACGCTTCACGATCTGGCTGGCATCATCAACGATGAAACGCGAATTGCTACCTATGTTGATACCTCCGGTCCGGACGGCGAAAGCACCGAAACAACAACGACACCCGATAGCACTTTGTATGCAACCGATACAGGCGCATCAACACTAGGTTTCGGATCGCCCAGCCAAGAATCGACCATCGGCAGCACCGCGTACCCGGTGAATTATGAGGGACCGCTACAGGGACTTCTTGATTTTGCGACAGCGCGTTGGTCCGTTGATTCCGAGTATGTCGACGGAAGAATTCGCTTCTACAAATTTGCCACCCGAACATTCCAGTTTGAAGTGCTCCCAAGCGAGTCCAGCATGAGCACTGACATGGGGATGGATACCGGTTCCGAGAGCGATTCAGACACCGGGGGATCTTCTTCCGCCATCTCTCAGAAGGTCAGTTCGAAATTCACTATGGACGGATGGGCCGGCATTGAAGAGGGGTTGCGCTCTATCGTACCTGAAGGATCGCGCTACTCCATGAACTCTTACACAGGCACGATCACCGTTACTGCACCGAACTGGGCGATGCGTCGCGTCGAAGAATTCATCAATGCCCAAAACAAGATTATGCGACGCATGGTCGGCATCACGGTAAAGATCATGACGGTTACTCTCGATCGGTCGAATGATTACGGGCTGAACATGGAGGCCGTGTTTGCAAACTCTAAATCGCTCGGTCTCAATCTTGTGTCCCCAACTGCTGGCGCATTCGAAAACGCAGGATCACTGACAGCAAATGTCTTGTCAGGCGGGATGTCAGGGTCTGAGGCACTGGTCCGCGCTCTCTCCACTCAGGGGCATGTTGCAATGGTCGATGAGGCCAGCGTGACCGTCATCAACAATACCGTCGGACCGATCAATATGCTTCGGCAGACCGGCTATCTCAAAAGCTCTGGTACAACGACATCCGGTGACTCCACGACAACTTCGCTTGAGCAGGGGACAACCACAACCGGTCTTTCTATCGCGCTTTTGCCTCGTGTGTTTGAAGACGGTCGAGTTCTGCTCAACGCTTCCATCCAGATCGCGGCACTTCGAAATCTCGACACGGTCAGTTCTGGCGATGCAGAAATCCAGACACCGGATATCGATATTCGAGGCTTCCAGCAAATTGCATCGGTTAATTCCGGACAAACAATGGTTTTGACGGGGCTTGGCCGGTACACCGTTCGCCGAGATCAATCCGGGGTTGGATCACCAGAATTTGTGTTGCTGGGAGGGGCTGATCAGGCTGCGCGGAACCGAACCCAGATCATTATCACTATCACACCTCATGTCCTGTCTCATGGAAACGTGAAAACAGCATTGAACTGATCTAGGCGGCCACAAGTCTGTGATTGGCTTGTGGCCCTTACCCCGGGGTGGAAACATGCATAACGATCTGGAAGATGGCATGGCGACAAGATACACATCAGATCAGGACGACCCACTCACTGCTGATGCGCGCGAGAGAATAGGCGTCATTGACGAAAGTGAAACTCCTTCGTCAGGCGCCACACTGGAACTTGCAGGGCTAAATTGGGCTATTGGACTTGAATGGCAGGTATCTGACAACCAGAAATCATCTTTGCGAGAAGCCCGGTCCGAAGCAAGAATTCTGGCGACTGATCCGAAATTTAATTACGACGCAGATCTTATTTGCGTGGCGAGCACATCCAAGGGCATTCGCCAATTCGGATTTGGCAATACTGAGCGAGGACATACATCGGGGCAGGCGGCGCTCGCTCCCATTATTGCCTTTCGTCTTGATCAGGATGGCGGCAACGTTATCGCAGTCATCAAAATTGATCAAAACTCAAACAATCCTCGCTGGTGGATCGTCGCTGTTGTTAACGGCGGCATTTATGCCGACACATTGGCTGCAGACGAAGCTGAAGCACACAAAGTATGCCAAGGCCTTGCCAATGATGCGATCATGTTATGGAAGGACATCCATGCGCCTCTGCATTGGGGATTTGGTCAGCATGCCGAGTGGACGGTTGAAAGCATTGCTTACCTGCCAGAGAACTCGCTCGACGTCCCTGTCACGTTGCAACCGGTATACGGCGTAGCTTGGTATTTAAGTCACTATCTCGGTGCAAACGGCGGGAGGTTCGACAAGAAACAGATTGGCATGGCCTGTGCCGCTTTCCTCCTATTGGGCGGAATGTATGGGTATTCCTGGTATCAGGATTATCTTGAAGAACAGCGTTTTGAAGAACTGCGGCGGGCGGCAGAACTGCGGGCCCAGGGAAAGGCGACGCCCTTGGCACCTGTGCGCGATCCAGTATGGGCTAAGAAGCCGCTTCCTTCAGAAGTAATAGCTAACTGCATGTCTGGGGTTAGCGCAATGTGGCAAAAAGCACCGGGATGGGATCAGAAAAAAATAATCTGCGGCGAAGCGACCGTCACAGCAGAATTCGCAAAGGAAACGGGAAGCATCAGCGGACTGGTTGAGGTCGCGAATACACGGGACTGGCCCGCACCCAGCTTCGATGATGCGGGCTCCAATGCGAGCATCACCATTGCATTGCCCCAACTGAAAGAACGAGGGCCGGAAGCTTTGCTGCCACCTGAATTCGTTAAGCCGGTCGTCGCTGATTTCTTCCAAAGAAGCGGGCATACAATAACAGCATCGGAGCAACCGGGCTTTTTTGAATTGACGTGGCAAACCGTCACTCTTCCTGCCGACTGGGCCTCCGCGCTGGACGTTCTGCCTGGCACAACCATCAACCGTATTGAATTCGACCCCATGAGCAATGTGTGGGGCTTCAATGCATTCGTCTACGCCTGGCAACCGCCTCCGCCACCTCCAGAAACGTCATGACCCCGGACAATCTGAGGTGAGCCATAAAATGCAGCAGGAACCCGACATGTTTACCACAAAGCCAAAAAAATCGATCTCCGTTTTTGCTTTTTCCGTCCTGACAATCTTATCAGGTAGTGCCTTCGCTCAGGGTGCCGGCAGCGAGGCCGTGTCCACTCAGAACAATAGACTGAACTCCGAAAAAGCGGCCACAACGTTCACTGAGGCAATGGACATTGCAGGAAAGATGCAACTGACCGGGGCGGCAGCAGAGTTGAACGAATTGAGCCGAAAACTTCACAAAACCGAGCTGGAGGTGCGCCTTCTAGAACTGGAGAAGGACCGATTGGAAGCGCAGCAGGGTAAACAGATGGCAATGCAAAACCTGCAGGCGAGCATGATGACGCCTATCAGCCCTCAGGGGACAACAGATGTCGTTAACGCCCTTCCTTCTCTTCCCGCCAACAAGGGAAATCCTGCCGGTGACGAGACGCAATCCGACAATACCGATCCCGAAAAGAAGGAAGACGCTTTCGAACACTCGCCACTGCCGATGGTACGCCTGATCAGTGGCACTGAGGATAAGTATCGGGCCATCATCTCCAAATCGAACGGATCACCTGCAACGGTTCACGTCGGCGACAAAATCGGCACCTGGACAGTAAGCCGTATTGATACATCCGGTGTCGAAGTAGTTGGCGGCGACAAGAAAAAGACAGTCGAGCACCTCTCTTTTACGGCCGACTAATTGCACCCACAGGTGACCTCTATCATGAACCAACCAAATGTAAGTCTCGAACGGATGCAGCCTAGCCAAACTGTTGTATCACTCACAACAAATACTGCCCGACAGCAAACCCGTCATGAGAATAGCGGAACAGCTATCTCTAAAGCCGATCAGGATATGCTTGACGGACTTTTGCAGGGCGCTACCAGCATCCTTTCTGATGATCCTGACATTTGCAAAGTGCCGGATGTTCTGCAGGAAGGGCTTTTGCTGCTCGATAATGGCTGCTTGCTCGTAACTGAGAACGTTCAGGGTACGGCAGAGTTACCGAGCTTTATCAAGCTCATCGAGCGCAGTTCGTCAATTTCGGTCACCAAGAAACAGTATATCCCCAGCACCGGCATCCACTATATACGCCAAAAGCTGGGTACGTTCGAAGATGATGAGACTGCCGCATCCGCCGTTGAAACGGTTGAAGCCGAGAAGCTTTTTTACGAACTGATCAAGGTGACGGCCGATCACGGTGCGTCGGATATTCACTATTCCGTCTATGGCCGGAAGGTTTCTGTTGAGGTTCGAAATAATGGCCGAAAAAGACCGGTGGTTGTCAAAGCCCTGAAAGCTGAGCGCGCGAAACAATTCATGGCCGCTGTTTACGGTATGTCCGACAGCAAAGGGGAGTTCAACCCGCGCCGCCATCAGGAAGGCAACGTTCGAATTGAAAAGATCAAAGACCCTCAACTAAGGGAAGCTCTCAAGGGCTACGTGTCAGCTCGATTGAACTTTCTACCCGTGATCGGCAATGGCATCCATATGGTGATCCGGCTGAATGGCAAGCACAAGCGCATCAACTCATTTACCGAAATCGGCTTTTCCGAACGACAGGCCACTCAGCTGGATCGCATCACGACGAACCCGGGCGGGTATGTCGTCATAGGTGGACCTGTAAACAGCGGTAAATCTCGTACTCTGGCCGCGCTGGTACAGCGGCGCGGGGATCGCAACATCAACGAAAATGGTGCGCGCGAAACAAGCCAGCTATCCCTTGAAGATCCTCCCGAATTATTTGTGGACGGTTTGCTTCCCCTGGACGTGATGGCTGAAGAGGACGGTGAGGACGCCTCAGACAAGAAACTGCATGAAACAATGCGCGGTCTGAATCGGTCCGACTATGACGACGCCATCCTTGGTGAGGTGCGAGATGGCGTTATGGCCCAACGCGTTCTTGAAATCGCCATGTCAGGCAGATTTGTGGCATCCACTGTCCATGCCACAAACGGGATCATGGTATTTAGCCGGCTTGAGCAATTGTTACAGCGATATCGTGGTCTGGGAGCCTCATTCGAAGATCTATATGAGCAGGCAAACATCGCCGCGGTAATGAGTCAACGCCTGCTGCCCAGAGTTTGCCCACATTGCGCAAGAACACTTAACCAGATTGAAAATGATGAACTGCGCCTGAACATCACCAGTCGCTTGCTGCGTGTAATCACATTTGATCCGAACGTCAAACTCCTCTTCCGCGGCCCCGGTTGCAAACATTGTGACGAAGGATATTCCGGGCGAGAGCTTGTTGCGGAAATAATTCGCCCAGATCAGAAATTTCTTGAGCTTCTGAAGAAAAAACAGACACACGAAGCCCGGGAATACTGGATGAACTCCCTCAACGGCGAGCCAATGATCCTCCAGGCGTACCAGAAAATGACAGACGGATTGATCGATCCGACAGATGTGGAGCGCACATTTGGATACTTCGATGAAATCTCGAACCCACGCCCCGCTCACAACGACACTGGTGATGGACTGTGACGATTAAATCCAACAGGTCGGGTCGGCGCCTCCCTCAAGGTAGACGCACCAAACATCAGACCACCTCACATTTTTTGGCGAAGATCAGAAAAAAGATACTCGTGAGCAGAATTGGCTCGAAAGGGCGGCGAAATTTTTATCGCAAGCTTTCTTTTCGGATGAAGCAGGGCCTGAAAAGCCACGAGGCCGTGCATTCCCTGCTTAAAGATCGACTGGCATCGACAGCATCGACACATGAAGCGCGAATAAAAGATATTGCGAAGCGGCGGAAATCACCGATCGCTATCATGCTTCAAGAGGTCGAGATTAAACTGCTCAATACCGCAAATATTGGTATCGCTCTTGAAGGATGGGTCCCTGAATCTGATCTGCTTATCCTGAGAGCTGGCGACCAGGCAAAAACATTGCCTGACACCCTCACTGAGCTCAATAAAATCAATCTCAATCTCAGATCCGTTGAGAAGAAGGCGAAAATGGCGGCCCTGCAACCAATTGGCCTGTTTGTAATTGGCGTATTGGCCCTCATTGCGATGTCAGCCCAAATTGGACCGATGATCATCGATATTAGCGGTGATAAGGGCCTTACACTTGCGCAATCAACCATGCTTTCAGTCTCGAACTTCTCTCAAACCTGGTATATGGAAATCATCATTCTAGCCATCTGTGTCATCTCCCTTGCCACAGGCACGTTACATCGCCATTGGGGACGGTTTGAACACATTCGGGTCAGATTGGACCGTATCCCGCCATGGTCACTATATCGCAAGATCATCGGCATCAGGTTTATTGCCACTCTGACCCTGATGCTGAAAAACCGAATGATGCAGCATGCCATGCAGGAAATCCGTGATCACAGCAAGAATGCCTGGCTCAATTACCGACTGGATAAAGCTATCCCATATGTCCGAGATGGCAAAAACCTTGGCCAAGCGCTTCGACTAAGCAGTATGGAATTTCCGGACCGGGAGATCGTTGACGAGCTTGTGACCCTATCTGATGGCGATAAACCTGAAGAGGTAGTTGAGGTGATCTACAATGAGTGGATGGAAAACCTTAGCGAAGAAATCGACGCCCAGGCGACTATTATTACGCGGGCTTCCGGCCTCATTCTGTTTGTCGTTGCCGTTCTGATCATGCTGGCCATGAAAGACACCTTCTCAGGCATCACTGACGGACTACCGATGTAAGAAACTCATATTTCTGCCCACGGAAAAATCTCAGTTCTTTATAATTCTGCATAGACTATCTCATACAGTACAACGAGGATCATTATGCTTGTCCTGAAACGCCCCCCCCTAACCAAACCGATCATTCAGTCTGAGGCCAAAGTAGATTTGCGACGGGCCGGCTGGGGGATTGGCAGCTTCCTTCTGGCAGCCATTCTTGCGGCAGGGGTCGCAGCATTCGGCTATGACCAGTTCAAACGCGCCGAGACGAACGGCCAGGTTACCCAGTTCCGCAGTCAGATGACCGAGCTTCCGGCAAACATCACGTCAATTTATGGAAGTCAGCGCAACTATGCCGGCCTTTCCGCCACCATTTTGATCAACAATGGCGCGATCCCGGAAAAATGGCAAAACGCAGCCGGTGACGGAATTGTCCATGTCGGCGGCGGTGCGGTTGGCGTGGCACCTGCGACAACAACACAGGCAGGCTTCGTTCTCCGGTTTACGGATTTGCCGCAGGCAATGTGCCGCAGTGCTGTTGCTGATGGCCTTGGAGCTGTCGGCTATCAGGGAAGCGCGACCGCGTCGGGTGTTGTTGATGAAGACACCATCGGCCCCTCAGCCTCAGCAACACTCTGCGCGAACAATCTGAACCAGATCACCGCAACGTTTCTAAAATAAATGAACTGGTTGTGACCGATAAGTTGAAGAGACAGACATCATGACATCGTTCTTAGCTATAATCGTCGGCACGGCAATTTTGATGTCTGTCCTTTTTGGCTCTGAACCAAGGGCAGTACCGGTATTGGACGCACCAGCCGCCCAACAGGTCACGCCGAGAAACTCTACGAGAGCAGCTTACGGCGAGATGGTCGCCTATCAGCTGCTCTTCTATAGTCAGGCGGCAATAAGCGCAGCAAAGACAAGGGCCTCATGTGACAATGCTGTCTGCAACTTGAGCCTTTCGGACAGCGACGTTCAAGCTGCCCTTAATGACATATTTTCAGATCTGGATGATTTTAGCGGCGAAGACGGATTTGCCTCGTCAACCAGCTTGGCAGGGGGCAATTGGTATGTCGTTTCCTGGGCAATTGGAAATAGAGAACTTCAAGCCGCGATCCGGGCAAACATCATGAATATGAACGTTTCAAATTCCATGATCGGAACTGTGCAGGACGATGGAACGATTGAGTTGATGAATGGGTCGAATTTTGGCGGCACGGCACCTGCTGGCGCTACTGAAGGAACAACGGTCAGGATCGGGTTCAAGTAAATGCACTTCTCACTATCAGCTTTTCATCTACGAAAATCGCGCCCCTTTGCCCGAATTCGTCAAGAGCACAAGAACCAGAGCGGATTTATGACGCTTGACGTTATCTTTGGCTTGATACTGATCGCGGGCATTTTCAACATCATTTACGATGCGGGCAAATACTATCATCAAAAAGGCGAAGCCGCGCGAGCAGGTGAAGATTTGGCTTATGTCCTTGATGGCGTCACTCAATATTTTCGCGACAGCGCCAATTTTGATGCCGCACTGACTGCTGCTCGGGCGGATGCTGATGCCATGACAGAAATTGATCTGGATGACGTCATTTCAGGCGGATACCTCCCAAGCGGCACGGCAGACTTTAACAATTATGGTCAGGATTACAGGATATACGCCCGTAACCCGGCTGCGCACCCGGATGGACTGGAAGTTGTTCTTCTGACGGAGGGAGGCTCACCAATTCCATCACCAGTCATTGGAAATGCAGCGATGTTCGCAGGTGTCCGAGGCGGGTTCATAGGTGGAAGCGGATACCTGCCAGATGAGGGGATCGCGCAAGGAAGCTCAGGCTGGACTGTCGACTTGGAAACAAACTATCCAGATGCAGTCCCGACAGGTGGTGCAGATGAAATGGCGGGGCGGCTCGCTGGGCTTGTCTGGTTTAACGGGCAAGGTGGGGTCGGGGACTTTCTTGCCCGAATGCCATCGAGCGACCAGGAGGCCAACACCATGCGTACCGACCTGATTATGGGAAACAACAGCATATACGATGCGTATCTCGTATCTGCAAACGACATGGTTGTCCGCGGCAAAACATACCAGGGTGTTTATAAATTCGCCTCTGAAGCGGTTCATGACGTCTTTCTTGCTACCGGCAACCAGTTGATTGATAAGCCAGTTTGTCCCAGTTCAATGGTTCCAAAGATCTTCACGTCAATTTCTATGTTCCAGTCAAGCACAGGATCTGGCGCTGTCATGTCAGGAACGCGCTCGTATGCGGAAGACATTAGCGCAACCCAGTGGCAGGTGAAAATTCAGGTATTGAGCGAGGATGATCGAACCTGGACGGACGTGTCCAATATTGATCGGGCATCCGCTACGGTTATGATTAAATGCGGCTTGCCATAAGCCTCACATCCCGCCGAGCTATAATTGGTAACGAGCTAATCCGGTAACATATGGGTGAAACGATTAATATCACTTGGTAAGGTCCAGTTATGAGCAACCCAAATACAATACAAAAGGAAGTGACCGTATTCGTGGCACTCAATCGCCCTTGTTACGGGACCATCGAACTTGAACTCCCCTCCAACGCTACCGCACAGGACGTTATCGACGCTGTAACGCATGAACAGGTTGAAGACGTTGTCTCACATAAAATCAATGGCGAGCATTTCGATTTCAGGATACTTGAAGCTGTCTCAGGGGATGAGTTTCTGATCGACAACGAAACCCTGCTCGACCAACCAGACCCAGCCTGGTCCATTTTTGCGAGAAGCAACGGCTCAATCAGGGCGTTTGAAATCCATGATCTGGAAGACGTAGAACTTCCGGAAAACCGCTCCTATGAAATCGAGCTTGCCTATGCCGCTTCCGTTTTGATTCAGCGAGAAGCGCGAAACGGCAGACCAATTCAGGAAATATTGCTTTGCACTGCTGGCAGACGTGAAGATATGGGATCGTTCCCTATTATCTCTGGTACCGAAATTGTTGAAGCAATGAAGCAACTGTCTGCTCACACTGTCGATAGCGCGGCCACAATACCGTCTGAAGAACACTCGATATCAAGCATCGCGCCATAGTTTCCAGTTTTCTGACTGATTGCACCAGAAGAAGCTCGCATTTAGCGGGCTTTTTTTATGTGCATTCGATACTTTGCAAAAATGAAATCACAGGCGTTCGCCATTCTGACAAAGTCTTAAACGGAATGTTCACGAGGCCCACACAGAAGGAACACAACACCAATGCGGAACATTCACGGGATTAACACAGAAGCTACACAAGGGCATCACAGTACGTATAAGTTTGGATAAACTGCAAAACCGCACCGGCTTGCGAGACACTCGAAAAGACTTGGATTTCCGCCATTCCAAACGCATGCGTCAAAGCCAGTCACTCAATTGTATCCCGCCACACTCTGAGAATTGACTATCGGCACGCATTATTTTGACACATTAATTCGTGAAATTGGTATCTTATACAGGATATCTCAAAAACTTCGGAACCAAGAGGCAGTTATGCAGGGTCAGAAAATGGCGAAAGTGACAACTGAGGATCATATCGATGCCGCAATCCGTCAGCTAAAGGCAGCAAAAAGTTTGTGCGGAGCTGCTGGCGCTACAATCCATTTGCTGTATGCTCGAACC
Source organism: Thalassospira xiamenensis M-5 = DSM 17429 (assembly GCF_000300235.2). Classification (NCBI taxonomy): domain Bacteria; kingdom Pseudomonadati; phylum Pseudomonadota; class Alphaproteobacteria; order Rhodospirillales; family Thalassospiraceae; genus Thalassospira; species Thalassospira xiamenensis. The sequence goes on from NZ_CP004389.1 coordinate 137,292, forward strand.
GCAATCAACCAATCGATCAATGACGTTTCTGCACACGATCATCTCATCAGCGAACCAATTGAAAATGAAACTGGAACAGTTCACCAGATTCCTTGAAATCAGAACTTCAAGGATTGCCGGGATAGTGATTTCGGTGCAGTTTATTGCGGCACTATGTGGGCAAGCCAATGCAACGCAACCACCCGATAGCGTGACATCTGACCAACTGACCTTTCAAGGTGGCACCGATCGCCACAAGGGTAAGAAAGAGATCCCTGCTCCGGAAAGCAAGGATCTAACCTATACAAAACGCCAAACTCTCAAAACCATTCGTGCGAATAGAAATAGCGCGCAACAGAGACTATGCGTGATTTGGGCACGAAGCGTTCACGAGATTCGTGCTTGCTTCGATGAATAACCTTCATGACTCAGAAAAAAGAGGAGGGCACAAAAAATACCCTCCTCTCATAACAAAACGACTCAAAATCGAACGACCAAAATTCAGATAACTATTCTATAGCAATCTGAATTTACCACCATGCCCAGGCGCCCATACACCCTGATTTAACACTATTGGTATGTGCTGGGTAGGACCATCCCGACGACGGAAATCCGACACGCTTATAACCTCGAAAGCTTCCATCAGCATCGGAACCTTGATCGTAATACGTAGCTTTCACGGGTGAGTACCGATTGTAGGTGGTACATACCTTAGTTTCAGTGCTGATTACTTCCCCATCTTCGCGAATAATTTTCCGCGTACCGGCTGCATCTGAAAAGGTGCAATGATAGTTTGCATCATAGACATGCGCGTAATCGTTCAGAGTTCCACATGGCCCCCCCGTGCTGTGCCCAACTTGAACGGGATTTTCATATTTTCGATGAGTCACGCCCCCCCATGTAACCTGGGACTCACACGCTTCTGTTGGCCCATCCATCTTTGTTGTCATGTTGCCATCTTCATCAAGAACTGGCAATTCAGCCTGCACGCCATCTTCTCGTTTGAAAACGGCCTTCAAAACCATTTCCTGTGTTTTAAAGCAATTATTTGCGCCACTCCAAGTCGGATCACCGAATGCGACATAGTAGGGGGTTCCAGTCTGCTTTACTTCAAGTCCAGAACCAGCGAACCTGAAACTTGTATCTGTTGGAACGTAATCCACACTGTCCATTTGCTGGTTAACAGTTGAGGTCGTACCAGCACGATATTTGTCGTTGCACACCTTCACATCGGTCTTGCCGATAAGACATGCGTCATAGTCTGTCATTTCGTCGGCCGACAGCGGAGATACAAAAAGCATCGTAACCGCCATCAGGATTGGGCCGAGATATCCAAATTTCTTCATTATAGAACTCCGAATTATTGGGTTGTCACGAACGGAACAAATCCTGCTTGATGTATTCCTTACAGGTTTAGCGCATAGAAAATCAGCTGAATGACGGACACTCGTCTTTCATATCAATTCCCGCATCGATGTTGTGGTCTGGAAACGATGTTTTGCCTGCAACTTTGATCTCAAGACTGGTAAAGAATTCCGGCAATGCAAAACAGATCAAATTGGCGGTCGAATCATCGGGAAACCATCGACCATCTTCTCCAACTCCCATGTCACGAACGAAAGAGGGCAGGCGTCGCAGCAGTTCGTCAGATAGTTCGTACCCACTGCCTTTAATAGCAAAGACACGGCGAATACCCTCGCCATAATGAATGGCGTGAGAAACCGGCCCCCATGGGGTGTTGAACTTCTCCAGCACAGAACGTCGGCCAAGTTTGATGAATTCAATCGAATGATTGGCCCATTCCGTAACCTGGCTCATACCAGCTTCAGGCGTTAAACCGGAGGCCTCATTAATGACCACATAATCATCTGACCCCGGATCTGCATGACGGACAGAATATCTGCCGGAAGCATCTGGTTTGGCGGAAACGATTACGTGTCCATAATCACCGAAATCACGAGCATATCCGATGACATTGGATTTTCTCGCACCATTACCGGCAACCTCGGGCAGAGGCGTCCATGCATCGGATGAATCTGCATAATATTCCATAGCAGCAATCCTCATATTCACCGCGGCGGCGAATAAATGGCAATCGTCGCCTACATGCCCTTTATGATAGCACCCGATCCTGTTACCTGATTTTTGCACCGTGTTTATGATCATGGATGCTTACACCCACGCATCATCTGAAAAGCCTGGGGACAAGTCAGTGTCTCCTTCTGACGAACCACCCTTATCTGCAGCGCCTTTCTTGGCTTTGTATTTGTTCATCATGCCCAAGGCATCGACAGAACCCGCATCATCGACTGATGTATTTGAGACACTATCTGCGAACATATGCTGGAAATTGCCGGAAACGATCTCACCTGCCTGACCCGCTCCCTGGCCAGTTTCTCCGTCTTCGCCTGATCCGGACGAGCCTGTGCCAGTTTTCGACACCAACGCGCCTATCCGCGCCCGCACGGCATCCCGTGCCGCCTGACCTGACGGCATCAACCGGGCTTTGTCCGATGGGGGAACGGACTTTGAAACGGCGACTGCCACGATCTCGGCCATCTGCTGGCCGGCTTCTTCCGTATTCCGGCCAGAGGCAATCCCAATGTTTCGCAAGTCGTCAGTGACCCGACGGATCGTTTCGGGTGTGTTCCACAATGAAATAGATGCCTTGCGATAAGCGCCAGCCAGCGGATTATCTGAACCGGTCGGAATAAAGTCCTCTATTCCTCCTTCAATTTCAGACGGATCAGTTATCACATCCACGAGAGCTTGAGATTCTTCCGCAGTGAAACCTTCTCCCCCAACCGACTTCCAAGTTTTGAAGGTGTTGAAAAAGCCCTCGGCAACTTCCGATTTCGGATCAATCTTGTCCGACAGATAAGCTTCGATACCATCAGCAATGACATTGCGCAGGCTATGTGCACTCATACGCTCTGTTGATGAAACACGCAGGAAGGCCCGCTCCCCGCCCGCTGTAAGAGACACCCGCATTGCCTCCAGCCCGTATGCCGTCTCACTTATGGACAGATGTGACCGAAGGCGCGAATGAATAAGGTTGCCAGTGCGGATTAAATTGTTGCTCTCGTTCTCATCGTCAGCATAGCCATCACTGATCTGACGATCTTCAAGTGCTGACTGTCGGGCTTCGTCATTGAAATCAACCGCATCAAAAGCCACAACGCCGCTGTCTTCATCTTCCCTAACACGATTGAAGCCCTTTCGACGCGAGATACCGGAATTTATCGGTACGGAACGCGATCGCTCACTCTGCGAAGCAGGGGAATACAAATGGGCATCCGGTGTTGCTCCTTCTGACTTGATGAAATTATCAGAACTCGCGACACTCTCATCCAGGGCAGCCTCAATATTTGCTGTTCCTCCGGAATTTGCGCCATTAGCAGTACCTTTCCCGCTCTCGTCCTCTTTCTTTGCCGCCTTGGCAATTGCCATGCCCATGAAGGTTTTGGCGAAATTTTGCTTAACAGCATCACGCATTACGTTTTTGCGTGTGGGTTCTGACGCTTTGGAAGCAGATGCCCCACCACGAATAGCAGATGCCACGCGAAGAAGCGTTTCATCATCATCCGATCCTGACCGGTTTCTTCGGCCGGCAGTCTGGTTCCCAGTAATACTATCAAGAGCCGGGGGCTGGAATGACACAGGCGATCCTTGCGCTCCACCCTGGGACGAATCTGCGCCCTGTTGCGGCACCGTACCAGCTTGAACCGAGGTTCCAGTTGCATCGGTCGGGGCTTCGATAACCTCGACCTCTTCCGGTGGAGAGACATAAATATCGTCGATATCGCCCACAGGCTTGCTGACAGGGGCCCCTTGTTTGCCTGAAGTATCGACAGGATCCTCTTTCCCCTCACTTCCGATCAGGAGATTCGGCCGGGAGACCGTTTCGCCATCCAGATCTTCGGTAAAGTGATGCCTGTTGGCCCGCCAATCCACACGATCCTCAAAGACCAAAGCAAACAGGGTGGCTGCCGCCCGTTCACACGGGTTTTTATAGCCATCGGAGCGTGCCCAGATGTTCGAAACGTGATCAAGCCCGCTGGATTGCAGGATAGGCGTTACGCGTGAACCAGCATGATGTAGAGCACTGAGGCGCCCGGCAATAGACCAATCAGGGCGAGAAATCCGCGCAGCAATCGCCTCAGATATCGCTGACTTCTGAATGTTGCGCAGTGCATGTTCTGGCGGTCGCACGGTGATAAACCGAGACCTGCGTTGCATCTTCAGGCTAACGAGAGGCACATAGATAACTGATGCGCGCGCAATTGCATCACCATAGACAAGATGGAACTGACCCTCGCGCTGCCCTTTCAAGTCATCAAAAGAGATACGATCGACTTCCTCGATAGACACGTCACCACGGTCCACATTCGACACGCTCAGAGCTCCAGCGCGCTGCGAGTAACCTGCGACACGTCCCACATATGTTCTACCGCCAGACTTCTTGGCCAGATCATATGTGTTCTGCGGGTCCTCTACTTTGCCAAATGCCTTGGTGTTGGTGTTTGCAATAACGGCATTAACTTCCTGCTCAATGCCGTTACCGCCACTGCGCATCGCTTGATCGTCCTGGGCACCAAACCACAAAGAGAAGCCCAAGCTACGCGCCTGCGCGGCCATGACGGCTTTGCCTCGCACAAAATAATAGCCAACTTCATCGAAAATATTGATGATTGGGCTCATGCTTGTCGTTGGGCGGTTGTCGATGATTTCCTGAGTAAAGCCCTCAATCTGGTCACCAAGAGACGTTGCCATCATCCCTTTAAGTAGAGCGACGTTGATTTTGCCAAGGTTGGCAGTTTCATCTGGAGACTTCTCAAGCGAGGGCAAAAGCACAACAAGGATGCGTCGGTTGATCACGATGTCGCTGAGATCGATGTCGCCAACCGGTTTCTGGAAAATGTAGTCGTAGTTGGTCGCAAGGCTACTGAGGATCTTGGTGAACTGCATGAACAGAAAACCATGTTGCTCAAGTGCCTTTCCCTCCTGCTCCTCACCCGCCGCCGCTTTTGACCAGCTGAACCCGGCCAGAGAGTTCAAATAGCGTTGCAATTCCTCGCGCGTTTTTGACGACAAGCGATAGTTCTGAATCAAGGCATGGTTTGGGGAGCCTGCAACACCCATCTCGATCCGCCTGCCATAAAAGGCGGAAACCATAGATTTCAGAGGCATCATCTCAGCGAGAGTGAAAGCGTTGAACAATAAGTGCTTCTGATTGCGAAGATCGACCATCAGCCGGTTCACGGCCGAAGAAAATGCCTGGGCTCGCTGCTGCCACATATCATTTGAACCACCCCCAGGCGGCATCAAACTTTCCAGCATATTGTTGATCATGGATGTTGTGGTGGTAGCAAACGGGTTCACCGTATGACTGTTCCCACCTGTTTCTTTGCCACCCTGCATGAAGTTCAGGATCATGAGGTCATCATCGCGGCCAAAACGCCGTGCAAGACTGCGGATACTACCCCACAATTTAACATCCGCCTTCCCATCCATGAAAATGAAACCCGATGACCAGCAAAGTCCATTCGCGCTTAACCCAAGGAGAAATTCGGTCTTGCCTGATCCGGTCGTGCCGATCATCAGGCCATGGCGCCGGGCATCATCGTTGCTCAGCCAAACTTCATCTCCTGAAACACGATCACGGCCCATATATAGAATACCGCGAGCTTTGTAATACTCTCCTTCGGCGCCAGGCTTTGGATCGTTATAGTCTGTGATATTCGCCGTTGACGGCAGCCGAACCGGTAAGGTCCCACGCAATTTTCGCACACGCAGGCAGAGTAGGGCGCACAACAAAAGAATGAGCTCACTGGCTGCTGGAAAAACAAGAACCGCCAATAGTAGAAATATCGCGACCCCGTCAATATTGCGCGGCTCGCGCCACCAATCACCGAACTTCTGATAGCTGCTCCGGATGTCCCGGTTCAAAGAACTAAAGCGAAGCTCTTGTTGCTTTGTTGGTCCTTGAATTTGGTCGCTCATTTGAAATATCCAGCACAGGCCAAAAGTTTATTCGAGACGGCAGCGAAAAATCGCTATCGCAGAGTAGATTTTAATGAGGGAGCTCACATACCCTTGGCATCAGCCCACTTGTCATAGAAATATTCGACGGTTCCGCGAAGAGCCTGGGCAACTTGCGGGATCTGTAACGGAGCTTCAGTGTCTGTTTCAGCAATCCAATGCGCGTGAATTCCTGCCGCTTCAATGAACGGCTTTGGTCGACCATTACTGTTCAGGACATACCAAAGAGGCCGATCTGCGGCCCTCAGCCAGACAAATTCAGCCGTGGCCATGATTGACCCCTTCTTTTTGGACCAATCATATAAGGAAACCAGAGCAGTTTCCTGAAAAGAGTGGCCGTCACAGATCCGACGACCTTCACGCAGACGATCCACCAGACCAGTCAAACGTTTCCGACGAGCGGCCATATCCTTAGCGCGCGGAAAAATTCCGTCCCGATATGCCTGGAAATCAGTGAAAAGTTTGGGACTGAAAACCCGAAGCAAATACATGGCAGGCGGCACGGCTTTATCCCGTGTCATATACTGCACCTGTTGATCAGGAATACTTGCAATATAAGATGCTGGAGATGCACCATTTGCAAGATTAAACGCGTGCCGGCTCATTTCCATCAAGGGCGTGGCCTGAAGCAACGCTTCATGGAAATGCTCAAGTTTCCATGTCCCTTTGCCCTTGTGCTTGATCCGGACCGCAGTCCAGATTTCGGCTATCTCTAGAAGCATGTTATGACACATGACGCGCTCGACGGCACCGCGATAGAGCATCGCAGCTGCTAGTACTTTTGTATGCGGCGGCAGAACCCCAAATCCGTTCCATGTCGCTTGAAATTGACGGGTTAATGCTGACAAGACCGGCACAAGCAAACAAACGCAGCCAACCAGATGATTGTCATCAATCAGAAAATCTTTACCCCTGTGACGGATAGCACGAGGCGTCGCGCGTAACTCCGGTAGCAATTTTGGACGGTACTGATCGATAAATTTACGGACGGAGGAGGGATCGGCATGGCCTTTTTCGTCAATTGGAATGCGACCGTCTCCCCACGCGACAGCGAGATGGTCAAGGGTGAAGAGCGGCTTGCCTGTCTGATCAGGTGCCGAAATGATGAACAAGGTCATTCCCATGTCGATACCGTTGTATGACAAGGCAACGCCGTTCTGCTCCAGCCATTCTTCCGGGTGCAGCGCCTGAGCGTAAAGTCGCTGCACTTCTTCGTCGCTTTCATCGGCCGGGTTGTCAACAGTGATGGGCAGGATCGTTTTCCATTCGCGCGACTGAACAGAAATCAGATCCTCAAGATTGTTCCCGGTGCCGAACCGACGGAATTTTTTAACAATCCAGGCCGAGCTGTTTGATCGCAGTCGCCAGTAAACCAATGCAAATCCACCAGCTACAACGAAGCTCCAGTATCGCAAGGCTGCTGTGCTCAGTTCGATCAGTGCTACTGGGCTAACCTGATCAGCGGGAGTTGTCGTTATATAGGCCACGGCAGCACGCGCACTTGCCGATACGTTGGTGAAGGCAAGTGCCTGATAATAACGAAGATACATCACATAATACGCGATCGAATCTCCGTAGAAATACCAAACAGCCCATCCAGCGACCGAGAGCGCAGCCCCACCGAAACCGACGCCAAGCATGAGATCCTGACCGCCATCAACCTGATTGTTCTGGCTCGACATTACTTGTTCTCCTTGGAGGACTGCTCGTGATCTAGAGTGCGCGAAGTGTCCTTGTCTAAGACGCTGTAATCGGCAATTCTGACGTAAATCATCCCCCCACCACTTTGCGAAATGACGGGTACGTCATCAGTTTTCTTTTCGGAAATCTCCGAAGTTGCTACATCAGCGATGGGGTCAACGTCCTCTGATGACACATTGTTCTTTGAGGGCGATTTTGTATAAGTCGAGGCAACTTTGACGGATTGCATGTTCCCCCAAGTTTCATCTTGCTCAACACTTGCATCTTCATCGGGCAAGCGGGGAGGGATGTCATCCCGGGTAACGGCCGGCACTAAGCCAATTTGAACCGGTACATCGGGTAGCGGTGCGCCAGAGAGGGCGCCAATCCCGTACAAATCCTCAATCCGGGCCAGCAATTTCCGCATATAAACCTGCTGGACCCTCGGCGTTTTCGAGTGATACCGCCCCACGCCAGTCCAAAAATCCCCGTCTACCTCGGAAATTTTTCCACGCAAATGCCATGCGCCAATAGAAATATTGTAACAGGGATCATTTACCAAACTATCGCGTACAATTTTCTGAGGAACACCCGACCTGCTGGCAATAAGAGGAACATGAATGGTGTTGATCTGCATCGGGCCCAGATCAGATGTCCCGTTGCTGTTTCGCGAAACCGTTCCAACCTTGCCACCTTCAACAGACAGCAGGCTCCAGATTATTGCGGGTGGAAGCTGATAATTTGCCGAGGCCGCCATAACACAGGCCGCAATCACAGAGAGAGCTGACATTAGCCGTGGACCCTGACCAGTGAAACAAGTGTCCCCACGTCATGGGAAGATCGCGTAAGCAGCGTGTTAAGAAAGCCGTCGAGTTCGTCATCGTCAGTCAACTTAAACTCGGATGCCGCAATTGTGTATTGCCGATAGAGCACCTGACCGACAATGGGCAATAATGCCAATGCCGCTTCTTCAGCTGCACGAGCCTCTTCCTGGGTTGCCCCTTTACCTGCTCCACCAAGATCACGCGGGTCCGCGTCCCTAACGAGAGCAAAACCCGTTGAGATTGCTATATCTTGACCCGCAACAAGGATGTCTCGAATGACCTGTGCCCGGCACCGAACAAGAGGAAAGGCAATGGCTTTTGCCAGAACGTCCCCAAATGCCTGAACAATTCTTATTTTCCAAAGGAAATCAGGCGCGAGGTGAGGAAGCGCTGGTGCGTCTAGCGAATATCCACCATCGAGATCAGTTACGGCCTCAACCAAGGGGGCAATCAGCCCCTGTTCCTGAAGGTTCTGCAATCCTCTTCGCTCGGCAGATGCCAACAATCCAGCAGCTGTCTCCAACGCAAGGCGGCGGAGATCTGCATGCTCGATCGCGGTTTCATCCCCACCACATGCCGTGAGGATCTCGTCACCTAAAGACGTACAAGAACCCAAGAGGCTTTGCAGGCGATGGACGAAAACACCAGTCGATCCTTTTGCCGCATTTGCCGCACTTACAAAGACGGGCACCACGCTTGCGACAAGTTCGATCTTTGCCAGAACATTATCCAAATCGCCGCTTCTGAACTTTTTCGAATGGGCGACTTCGCTATCATTTTGTGCGAACGGACTGGCGGGCAAGGTATCTTCCATCAGCATCATCCGATTATGTATTGTGGATTACAAAATACAGACTACCAAAGCCACATAATCAAATGTTGAGAAAAGAACGATAAAAACACAAAAAAAAAGCCTGCGCTCATTATAAGCCCAGGCTTTGCCAATATCATATTCGGCTATAAAGGATTTAAACGAAAGCGCCATGATCATCATGATCAAAAACAAGTGAGTCACCATCAAATTGCGGCGACGATTTTTCATTTTCACTTGATGTCCAGGTCATAGGCCCAGTCAGCAAGGAAGGATCGGTTTCAATGTCTGCCGCAACTTGCCTGGAAACGCGCATTGCGGCGCTAATCTCGGGGTTCCAGCGCGCTTGCAATGGGGCAATGTTGATGCCATCGGGCTCCGCAAGCCCTTCTGCCACCTGATCAGCAAGAAGCATTAACAGGGGCTCGGGAACCTTGAAGGCATGAATATCGAAACGGGTTCGATCAATAAAAATCATGGGGCAAGCATTATACCCTGTCGCCAGCGACCATCGAGACGCCATTTCCAGCACCATGAGACGATAATATTTTTCCTCGTCCCACAGCTGCTCGCCGGAAACATGAACAGATTTGGAAGCATCCCGGTTAACCGAAGCTGATTCTTGGCTTTTTGCCCGATCTACTGCCTCCTCTGCGATGGACACAAGCACCGGCCGGAGTGTGGAGATCGTAACTTCTCCATCAGAAAATCGCGAACTACCCTCAGCCATTACATTGTCCATTTCAACCTCATTGGAATATTTTGCAACACAGGATTCTGGTTTCCGATGTAGATTACAGAATGTCCTCTGCTTCACCATTCTGGGTGATTTATGTAACCAACATCAAAAAATGTAACCAGAAACCGTACAAAATGGATCGTAGCACCAAACTCCGTAACGAGGTTTACAAAAATCACTTCACCCGATGGCTGGCAGAAGAGATTGTCGCACGTCGTATTACGCCGGTTAATATGAGCAAACCTGCGAGAGGCGGACGTAGGCGGGAGATTGCAGTCTATTCAGGTTCTTTGCTTTTTTCGCGACGATTTGCAGTAGGCCAGAGCCATGGGAAGCTCTTCCTTGCAGCCCAGAAGCGTGATCTAATTGGCCTTATGGGTGCTCACTGGACTCATGCATATCTCGAAGTCACGCGGCATGGCCTCGCGCTCTGCCTTGAAGCCGATAACCTGGTCGGCGGGGATTTGGAAACAGAACGATATTTTGCGATCGAGATTCCAATTCCGTCAGAAGCCTTCAATCTTTTGCCGGACATCCGAAACGGTGGGGAAATATATGCAATTGGCATGATCCTGAATGAAAAAAACAGGATCATTGGCATTAGAAAGAAGTATGCGTTTAAGACTGAGCTTCTTCCTGGCCTTTATAATCCAGCTGCAGATATTCAAACCGGCAATTAATGTCCGTCGACCGGATCGAAATCTATGGATGCAAGTGCTTTATCAATTTCGGCTGACGGATAAATTTTTGACAGATCCTCTGATTTTTGGCCTCGACGACATTCAATTGCGTCAAAAATTCGCTCGAACACTTCGGCGTGCCTGTCTCCATAGTGCTCATCTGCGCTCAACAAGGCACAAACGGGACAGGAGCAATCGCGCGCAGATTTGGACGGGTCATGGCGAACATCACCTTCAAGAGTGCGAGCCAGGGCATCCACGAGCGCGCGGCGACGAATGTTCAACCTGACACGATCAAACCCTTTGGCTCCACGATCATGAACCAGGCGCAAAGAGGGAGCCCTCCGCGGCGGAGAAACCATCTTTTGACAACCAGAGCGACCAGAGCCACCGACACCACCCTGTCCACTGCCGTCATTGCCACTGGAAGAGTGCCCGCCGCTTTCGGGATCCTCCTTGTTACCTTCGACCTGCACATCTAGGATACGCAAGGTAGCGTCAAAAGTGCCAATGGCGCCACGCTGATCAACGTCCCAATCAACGCTCACTTCAAGACCCATAGCGAGCATCAATTGTTTGACTTTTTCTACTGCGGCCCGTTCTTGCCCAATAAGCCTAACCAGAACATCGTTGGATGACATAAATGTCTCCGCATCAGGAATTTTCTTTATCAGATCGGGCAAAAATGGATTTGAAACGCTGTGATGTTCGCGCCCATATCACTCCTCGACCGGTCCCCTCTTATGTACCATTGGCTCGCGGCGCTATCCCGCCACAGCTTAGATCCGTCTGAAGCCAGCTAAAGCGCTTTTGATGCTTCGCTCGCCCTGTACTTTTTGCGAAGCGCCTGTTCACGCTCAACAATTTTGAGCCAGTTTCTCCAGAAGTTAACGAACACGGCAACTAAGCTATGGCGCCCGCCTTCCGATAGAATAGTAGAAACTGCCAGATCAACCTTATACTCTTCCTTATTACTATCGTCTAATGTTTCATTTGAACGGTTCAATTCAGCCCTGAGCATGTAAGAAACATCGGATATGCTTGCCCAATTTGAACCAGACTCAAATTCAATCTCTTTGATGAGGTAATAGATCAGGTTGCTTGCCTCAGCAGTCGGCTCATCTCCCGTCACCCTCCAACGTGAAAGAGCACTGGCACTGCGGCCGAGCGCAAAACAAAACTGTTCTTCTGAGAGTGAAAAGCCACCAACGGATAGCAATGTTTCACTGACTTCGAAAAATTCAACTGGTGAAATTATATCGTGGATTGGCACCAGATGCTGATTCTGCTGCATCCATCGCACGATGAGTGCGGTAGTCAGGTTGGACACCGGGCCGGGATCACGCAAAGACTTCGCCCATTTGGTCGGCACCATAGCCAGCAACCATTGCATATCTCGCGAACTTGCCCCCAGCTCCAAACGAACCTGATACAGGTCTTCGCCAATAACAGGGCGTCTTTCGGGATCGATTTTTATGGGGTCTTCGACCGGATCATTGCCCATACAATACTTACCTTAGCTGACAACTGAAATAACGCTTGAAATACAATCGATACATTTGTCCAGCGGATGCCATGATGTGTCGCAATACGAAAATCGCGATAACACATTACAATCCAATGGAAACAATTACTTTTAAGAGCTTACTACACCTTTTCCAGACAATCGAGATACGTTAACTCGCAGGCAATTCTTCGGCGTGGGCGATATTGCTGTATCGTCCATATCGGGGAAGCAAGGCAACCCCTTTAGCCTTGTATTTTAATGATTTTTTCAACCGCAGGGACTTTCGCTGGCAAAACGCCCATAGATTGGGCTGTAAAAAAATATCGTTACCTATGAAAAATCACGCCTAAACCGAATAATAAGTTTTACGGGTTTTGATTTTTCGGGACTTCGGGGTATTTTGCCGAAGCTTCGCGATTAATGGGGCTGCTGCGGGAAATTGAGAGGCGCACTATAATGCATGCAATGGGACTGAATTATACCGCTGTCCAATTTTACATTCCGGTCGATTTGACCAGCACATCCATTTCTCGGAAACAGTCTATAGACGACGTGATCACCCCTGGGAAACTCAAGCTTCCACCGACGGGGTTGACCGGCCTCACTAATATCAGCAGGAAGCCCTTCATGACGAAAGTCATCATCGACGGTTACAAGGACCGTGGATGCAAATGCATTCCCGTTGACGTGAGGCTCTTGAACAACCCATTTCCGGAACATTCAAAAGCTAAAACGAACCGGATTGACATAGAAGACCTGGAAGACCCGACATTTCAGGTTTTGCACCTCAATTGGGCGCGCGGTCCACTTCTCGACCATATTTCCCGAAGATGGACTGAAATACTGAAAGAAGCTGGGGCGCCAACTGAGCCTACTTTTCAGTGGGGATCATTCATTACCTGGCGTCCCGATCTTCTGGATGTTCTAATGGCTGACGATCTGTTTTCCTGCATCGGCGCTCTGGGTTATTCGGCCTATGACCCGGTTGCCAACGAAGTGATTCCTTTGCTCACCATTTATGATCCGGATTTGATTGTGGATGCCCGACCACTGAGAAGCGGTATCAGCGTCGATCTGCCAGAAAGACTTTTCGCCTGATTGATATACAAAATTTTTGACACCACACTTTTTGTATTCTGACCTAACATATGGAATAGAGGCCCGCAATACGGTCACACATTTCAAGGCAGAAACAATGTTCAGAAATATTGAGGTATCTCGCCGCGGCATTCGAAATGCTTTGGCTTTAAGCGTAACGTTCTCACTGATCATACTGCTGTCACAAGCCAACGAAGCAGTGGCAGCTTCAGAAAACGAATGCGCCATATGGCTATGCGCGCCAGGTGGATTTCCAAACGGCTGCGAACCCCCGCATGCAGCGATGATGTCACGCATAAAGAGGGACAAATCTCCAATCCCCGACTGGAATGAATGCTTCTCCAGCAAAGACGTACCCGGAGGGGGTAGTGGAAGCGCTGATTATGGACCCGTTGCATATATTCCCGAACATCAGGTCTGTGTTCGCTGGAAATCTTGGGGATCCGATGGCGAAAGATGCGTTGAACACAAGACGATTCCGGAAGAATATCGCAAAGGAACGCGATGCCGCACCAACCGGGACGGAGAGAGAACTCCCGCCCACTGCACAAAGTCATTGAATTATATCGATGTATTCATTGACGGAAAAAAACAGGGGGAAACATATTATTACTGACACGTCAGCTTGCCGGACCGGATGATACGTTCTTGTCCGGCAGCTATCTATTTTTTTGTATTTTGTATTTTGTAATCAGATATGAATTTTGTATAATCCGAAGTAACTTAGGCTCGCTCCTGCGTTTCGGATAAATTACATGACAAAACATCTCGGTCTGATCACGTTAGCTGTTCTTTTCAGCTTTACATTTGGTAGCGCGCAAGCCGAAGGCGGCCAGCGCCACAATCCAGCAAGCGCCACTTGGCAATCAACAAAAAATATGGCTGACGACACCATATATTTTAATGGTGGGCGCACCTTCTATTGTGACTGCTTATGGTCCAGTGACAAAGATAACGACGGATCAGGCCGGCCCGAACTATCCGAGTGCGGATACGAAGCCCCCAAAAGTTATTCAAGCAGAGCATCGCGCATTGAATGGGAACACGTTGTTCCGGCATCGCTACTTCCCGCCAATAAACTTCCATGCTGGAGGGAAGGGGGTAGAGACAAGTGTGAACGGGAAAGCCCCGAAGCGCGCGCCATGATCTACGATCTGCATAACCTGGTTCCAGCCATTGGGCAGGTAAATGCGCTGCGAAGCAATGATCTGTATATGGATCTCGACGACGGAGCGGCTTCGACGGTCCATTTTGGGCAATGTCAGGCAAAAGACAGCCCGAATGGTTTTGAACCACCAGATTATCGCAAGGGTGATGTTGCACGCATCTGGTTCTACATGGAAGATCGGTATGCGCTTCAAATTCCTGCAGACACCAGAAGAACACTCATTGAGTGGCACCGGGCAGACCCGGTATCCCAAGAAGAAATTGATCGCAATCGGCTGATCTTCATCACACAGGGAAATGTCAATCCCTTCGTGTCACTGAATCTCCAATAGGCAGGAAAAATGGAATCATCTGTCATCGAAACCAAAACGGGCCCGGTACTTCTCTCCATCGAAATCACATCGGAGCCAGTTCACGCAACGATTACGCCAACCGGCTACCTTACCATTAAGCTCGACGGAGCAATTGCAACCGACGTTGTCGACAATCTTGATCGAGACGCCGCAGGCATTCTGCTCGCAGCCGCCGCAAGCGACCAATGGCTAGACGTGTGCCAGGTCGACAATACTGGCGCCGTCAACGAAGCCTATCGCATCCCAATCACACTGGACAAGCAACCCCCTGCCTGATCTGAACTGATGGGTACAGCGACATGACAACCAAGAGCTTTATCAATCCGAAGAAGAAACCTTCACCGATGGAAGTGGAGGAGATCAAAGCGATCGCCATCGCCTTAAATCATGGCCAGATTGACGGCATGATCACAAATCTGGCGATGCTGCTCAGCATTTCAGATTCTGCCGTCTGTCAGTGGATCAACGGGAAAACAAAGCCAGCCGCGCAAACAGCACGCTTTATGAGGATGATGTATCACCTCTATGTGGAGCAGAACGTGAATCGCAAATCGTCTCTATATGCAGACGCCCTGATGATGTCACTGCGCCCGGTCATCATGTCTCAAGAAAACATGGAAGAAGAGGTCACTCACACCAGGCGGCATCGAGCATCGGAATTTCTAAAGGTGCAAGGTGCGGAAGCCAGAATTAGACAAGTGATGATGCAGTATTCTTCTGCAAAGAATGCGCTTCGCCTTGGCATCACAATTGGCCTCCCCGAAATGTCACGCGCTGAACAAAAAGCAGGCATTATTGACAGACATAAAGAGATCGAACTAATCGACATTGCCAGTTCTGCTCTTTTGGACACCATCGCTGGCCTGCAGGAATATTCAGTCTTGGTCGCCTTGAGCGAAGAGGTGGTTCAGCGCGCAATCACTCAGGAAAACATCGACGAGTTAACGCTCCGCGCAAATCTGTCTGTGAGGAAGGTTGATTTGATGTTTGCCAACTCAAGCAGGGTATGGAGCTGGTCTCCTTATGTCGAGTATGCCGTCTCGTCACTTGGCATTCAGCTTCATAAGGCCAAAACTGAGCCCTTAGAAAGCAAACAAGTATCGCCGACTGAATATTCCACCATCGAAGAAAGTACCTTATTACCTTATAGTATGGGTAACAGTACAGTTCCTGAGTACGTCGAAAATGGCAATATCTGGCTGTTTAACACAGAAAGAAGCGATGAAGAGGTTGGCGCAATTTCAAAAGTTGCCACCGATAACATCGAGAAATCGGGATATCGCCCAGAGGCATGCTATCTTGCCAACCAAGCCCGACTGGAAGAATGTCCGCATAACAAGGCACATGCACAAGCATGGCAGGAAGCCGAAAGTGCCGTGAGCATGTGGATCGATGAACACGGACTTCCACCATTGGCTTCAGACGAAACGCTCTGCTATCAAGGCACTGTTTAACGAAAAAGCCGGCCCAATTTTCAGGTCCGGCTTTTTTCAACCCATGACAGCCTCAATTCAAATTGAGGGCCCGCCCACAATATCAACCTGTTGCGGATCGGGCTCGCGAATGTCGGTCCATCCTTCATTCACCAACGACCAGCTATTCACGAGATCAGCAGCACTTCCCGCTGTGACGTCAGCATAAGTCCTCTCGATAGAGAGCAGTTCATGAAAAACGTGATCCACATCATCGTTCCAATCAGGACCGTTCTCGTCCGGGCAACCTCGACATAAACCCACGAGAGCCGGATCAAAAATGCAATAATCAGTCAGTTTATCTGCCATGTCGTGGACCTGGTCACGGGTGATTTGACCTGACACAACCTCTTCGACGACAGTCTTCCAGTTGTCTGCGTCGCGATACTGATACGATATGCGGGTGTTCTCACCGTCGCCACTGAGATCCAGATCAAAGGGCAGCTCTCGATCATTGAGCTCTTCGTCATACTCGAATTCGATTTGAGCGCCTTCAGCCCATTTGTTCCGGCAGATAAAATGATCCACCCGATTCACAAAATGCAAGCCATTGGCCACATACAACATGCCATTGACTTCAAGCAAAGTCCAAAGATGGTGATGATCAATTTCCAAACCTTCCTGGCGACCTTCACCAGCGAACAGGGCACTGTAGCCGTGGAAGCGCTTTGACTGCACCGGGGCAGCGTTCTGCGCGTCGAACAGAGGGGCGTAACGTTCAACCCACTGCTCGTATGTGAGGGGTCCAGACGGATCAACAACATGATCAAGCAAGGCTTCGACCGGAACCGATATCTCATCGTTTGGAAAAGCACTCGCTTCGGACGATCTTTCACCCGCTGGCAAGCTGATCCGTTGCTTGATGTCATCAATATCCAGTGAGCGGAAATCTGTCGACACAACGCTTGTCTGGAAAACCGAAACAAAGTCGCAATAAAACTTGCCGTCATCGGCATCGACACGGTTGCGAACCTGCTCTATGGGGACGGCCAGAAGTGCAAGCTTTTCATCATCACCGAACATGTTGTCAAAATTACATGCCGCGGCAGCAGCTACAGCGTCCAGATCATCGTAAAGGAGAACACCTGGAGCTATTTCGTCACCGCGTGGACGAAACAGTCCATTTCCCATTATCGCGGGAAGCTGATTTGCAGGTGCGACGTGGTAAACAAAATGGTTAGAAGTGTTTTGTGTTTCTGAAATCGTGAATGGCATGGATATATTCCGATAATGGTTTTGATATATCCAAAATACCCGAGGAATTTGTAACCGGACTTTCTCAATCAATCGCAATGACCGCGGTCGCCCGCAGACATCGGAAGACCCATCCACAGATTAATAGATTAGCCACTGAGTTATCATCGTGTTCGTATTAACATTGAGAGAACAGGGAAGGGCCTCCGAGCTCGTTACCTTCTGGCATTCTGTTACCTATGAGGCCCTTCACGCAATCTCATCCAAATATTGGCCCGAGCAGGAGACCAGCAAAGATGAGCAAACCCCGAAGATCAGCGTCATAAACTGGCGTGATGGTATATCGGACAGTCACCTCTCGGCTTGAACGCATAGCCGAAACTAACGCAATTCCAGCGAAAAATGTCCACGCAACGCAAGTGAACATAAACTCGCCTATGGACGGCCACCGTCCGATCGGAGACAAGTGATACATCGTTCCGAAAAGCGCAATGATGGCATAGACAACGGAGAGCCAATACAACCACGTGCGGCCCGCAGTTTCTTGCTCCATCCCCAGTTCAAGTAGGTTTGCTTTCTGATTTCCAAATTGGATCGCTTCAGAGAGAGTCGTTCTCAGGTCAGCAAAAGACTGAGTGATGCTGCTCCATATTAAATCGCTCAAGCAAAAGAGCCCGCCAGCAAGAAATGCAATCAATAGGATGTCAACCATCAGGTCGGTTGTCGTTCTGTATCTTCTCATCTGGTAATGCCCGCCTCTGTTTCCGTTATATTTTTTAGTAACAACCGAAATTTATTTGCTCGCAGATCAATATGCGACGGTTTCCCGAGAATCCCAAAAAATATTTGAATTATATTCGCCGTATCCAATTGGTAGGAGCGAGCTTGCGTCAAAGCTTGTCATTGAACCAAGAAAAATCAGGTAACAAAAAAAGGTGAGATACTTGGTCGGTGAAATTGTTTCAGCCGCAAAGCAACAAAACCCCAGGGGAAGACCATGAAAATCACGGTAGATCAGATCATCGAAAAATTCAAAGATGGGGCGCGCGTGCTGTTGCCGGACAACCCGGGAAAGCGGGCAATCATGCTTTCGTGTGCAGCAGCAATTGCGGCGGGCACTCTTGCGCCGGGCCAGGTTCACGCCAATTCGCTTTCCATCGGGGAAGAAGGCGTTAGGGCATCAGCTCCAGCAGATGAAGCCAGCATCAGTAAAATGATGCTTGATCTTGAACAGGCAATTGATCAGCAATTTCCAGAGATGGCCGGCAAGATAACCATCTACAATTTTGCCAACTCGATGGACGATAATATCGCTCACATCACCGATCGCCTGGGCAAAGACAGCGAGCCGTTCGTCAACGCGATGGTAAAAGAGGGCTTTCGCGAAAATCGGTCATTTGAAGAAGCCATGCGCGAAGGCTTCAGCGATGCAACCAATCTCCGCCAGCACATGGCCGAAGTTGTTCCATTCAGCACAAAAGGCGACAGGAACGCGTGCGTCGTGTTCCCTTCTTCAGCTATCTTCAACTTTGACAACCATGATTACCCCAACATGGTCGGGGCGGGATATCTGGTTTCGCTGGCAGTAGGCCATTGCGCCAATAACATGCTCTACGAGGCTGCCGAAAAACGACCGGGGACCAGTCAGGCCGATCTGAAAGACCTTGCGACTGTTGCCGATTTAACAGCAGCAGACTGGAGCCATAATCTCGGCTATACCATTAACTGGGAAAGCGCGGTATGGCAGCTTGAATTTGCAAACAATCCGGAAGATATCCGTCGCAACAACGCAGATGCGATCGCCACGCACGCTGCATTGAACCATTACAGCGGCTATCGGAACGTGACCACAGCACCGGAACACATTACCTTTGACAATATCCGCGCATCATTTGATCGGGCAGAGCAGACTTTTGAAGCGATGGCCTCGCGAACTGTCGGTATCGATCAGGTCACGCAGTACAACTATGACACTGCGATGGAAGACATTCAGGCAAAGATCGAGGCGCACTTCTTCAATGAAGATAGCTTCGATGAAAAAGGTTATCGCGACTATTTGGCAGAACTTTCAGATATCCCCAAGTTCGCAAGCTCTTACGAAACGGTCGCTCACCATATGATCAATATTCACGAACGACCGGAAGTTGACTTCACGACCCGTGCAAATCGGGGGACCGAGAGCTTTGAAGCGTCATATGCAAAACTCACTCAGCTGAGCACGGATCATCCGGAACTTGACGCCGTGGTCAGGGCTACTGCTGACAAATATGTCAATACCTTCGTGAGCCGGGCAATGCTTGAAAGCAATGATAAAATCGACGACTACCGGGCATTCGAGGCAGCTGCGACGAAATACTTCGAACGCATTGCTGAAGACCCTGTCTATGCCGCCCAGGTCGCCGAAGGTGAGGCATCACTTTATGGGACGATCACAACCGGGTTCATGCCATCCGAATTTGCTGCCAACGTCAAACCGAACAGCCTGAATTTGGAAAACGATAGCGAACCGACATCACCCGAAATCTGATATCAGCGACAAACCGCACCAACTAGGGCCGCTTCAGATGAGCGGCCTTTTTTCTCACAATGGAGTGCATAACCGAATGACAGGGTGACGCGAAGCTATAAGTCACAGCAACACGCCACTCAATTCGGAACTGCTTTCTTGCAACAGGAGGCAATCCAATGACGGCTTATTAGCCATCGGTTCATTCTACATCAATCAGATAATACGATGGGGAATGTTACCTGGCATCATCGATAAACTTCGAAGCGAATGCTTCATGAACATTATGCAAAAAATCGTACAGCACACATGATTTCTCAAGTCGCATCATCGCAGATGTCAAGGCGATCATCGACCTAAAAGGTTGTTGATGTTGGCCATTTAATTTTCGATTGACGTAAATAGTATTATCAGAATGACAGAACACAGAATTATTCATTCATCACATAAACGCTATTGATCCGCACACAAATCAGACCATTATAGATAGATCATATTGCGATACAAAATATAATAGATTGAATCGAGAGAAGGACCGGTTTCATGACAGACAAGAAAATCACGGTGAAACCCAGTATGCGTGGTAAAAACCGTTCGAGAGGGCCAAACGGAGTCCCGCACGCCGTCGATATTCATGTCGGGAAACGATTGCGTATGAGGCGCACTCTATTGGGACTCACCCAGAATGCAGTCGCCAAATCAGTTGGGTTAACCTTCCAGCAATTGCAGAAATATGAGCGCGGAGGCAACAGAATCGGGGCATCGCGGCTTTACGATCTAGCCCAAGCGCTTGATGTGCCAGTTTCCTACTTTTTTGATGACTTGCCGGAATCCGTAGCAGAATCAACCAGCGAAGCCAGACGAAAAGTCGATCTGGGGCGTGAGGCTGAACTTGATGTCATGGCAAAACGAGAAACACTCGAATTGGTACGGGCATATTACAAATTGAACGGCAATCAGCGGAAAAGGTTCTTTGATCTGGTGAAGAGCATGAGCGACACTGAAGGCAATGACGACGTCGGCACAGCCTAGACTTTCATCCGAAAATTCGCCCCTCAACGTATCAGCACGCTCTATTCACATGAGGTCTCTGGCATCATCGGAACATACTTTTGCCGATTGTGTCTTGACATACATAATATAACATAGTGTTATATTTTCATGTTCCATAACGTGAGATAACACTATGACTGTACTCGTGCTTTCGGCAATTTGCGTCAATGATTTCGCAAACGATGTACCACAGAGTTTTGTGGTTGATCTGCATCCTGATGACATCAAAGAATTTCAGGAATTGTCAAAAGAAGTTGCCCGCCTGCAGGTCAGAAACATTGAAAAGCCATTCCGCGGGGGACACTGGAGCATCGATCTTGATGAAGATTTTGAGGCGCTTTCAGACAAGGCGGCTATCATTTCTGCGGCTCGTTCAACATGTCAGGCAATTGATGTGCCGATCGTCCGGGTATTCAAGGACAAAATTGCCTTCGAAGCCGTCCCCAAGCATTGCTCCGACCTTTTTACGGTGAATACACCGTCTGTCTATCTCGACTCTCTACAGGGCAATGACACACTGTTCGTCAGCGAATAACCCCTGCCAAACATTAGGAAAGGTATCGATATGAATAGCATCAGTATCATTGTGTCTGGCGGTGTAGTGCAGGCAGTCGAAAGTTCCAATCCAGATTATATCGGCAAGCTCGTCCGGATCATCGACCTCGATGTTGAAGCAAGTGACGAACCCGAAGCCGTTATGGTCTCCGGATCGGCTCGCAAGGGTGCAAATGTCTTTGACTGGCCAGTTGTTGCATCAACGGTTTATGTCGAATGGCCAGATACCCCGAGCGCGTAATCATGAACCGGGAATTCAGCGCAGGCAGACTTATCCGTGTTGAGTATGAAGTCGAGCTGCCAACAGATGCCTCGCGAGAGGAGGTGGACGCCTGGATCGGGTTCCACCTTGGAACAGGTCATAGCGGACTGACCGAAGATACCCCTTTGGCATTATTTGAACCGGAGCCATTTGCTGATCACTTCCTGCTGACCGACACGGGGATGAGGGGCATCACAAAGACGGTAGAGGTTGCAGGTTCACCCGGTCAACCAATCCGCACCAGATATCTTTACGAACGTCACAGAATAGCCAGCCCCCACGCGACCGGTCGAACGCAACCAAAAGCGGGAAACGTATCGCCGACCGGAGCCAAGTTAATCACTCTTGGGATGTTTGGCGATCTGACATCACCGTCGACCTGGCGTTTCAGACACGCAAAGCATAGCGATTATCGTCTAATTTGTCTGGGCCCTTTCTGTATTTGGATCGTTGAACCGGTAAACATGACAGGTAGAAGAAACAATCAATGAGCAAGCGATCAAAAGGGATGGGGGGCCATCAGTCAGCACGAGCGAACAAGGATGAATGGCTCACGCCGCCAGCGCTGCTTCATGCCTTGGGTGAGTTCGATCTCGATCCATGTGCCCCGATTAAACGCCCCTGGAACACAGCAAAGACCCATTATACAGTCCTTGACGACGGGCTGCGGATGCCGTGGTTCAGACGCGTGTTTCTGAATGCGCCTTATGGAAACGCGCTGTGGCTATGGATGGAACGATTGGCGAAGCACGGAACTGGAACAGCGCTGCTGTTTGCGAGAACAGAAACAAAGGGCTTCTCCAAATGGGTATGGGATGAAGCCACGGCGATTCTGTTTCTTAAAGGAAGGCTTCACTTTCACCACGTAAATGGGGACCGGGCGCCACGCAATGCGGGAGCACCATCAGTTTTGGCAGCCTATGGCCAGTATGATGCTGACATGCTGATAGACAGTGGTTTGGAGGGCCAATTTGTGCCCTTGCGTGTTCCCCGGATATTTGCCATCGCCTGGAACCCAGCACACCAGAGCTGGCGCGAGATCATTGACCAGTTCACTCAGGGAGAGGGCGGGACCGTTAGTGTCGCTAAGCTTTATGAACTGGTACGGGGACACCCCAAAACGGGATCGAACAAGCACTGGAAAGCCAAGGTGCGACAAACCTTACAGAGAGGGCCGTTCACCCCGCTTGGCGAAGGGCGATGGAAAGCAAATACCTGTCAGCCGTGCGAAAAATAGAATAGGGGGCCCAGAGTTTATCTGGCCCCCTATTAAATTAGAAACGTCGCCAGCTTAAAGCGTCGGCTGGTCGTTTTCTGCCGGAGATGGAGGGGAATAATGAGACCGTTTTCTTGCGGTGACAACCGAGCTGATCTGGTCGGGAATATCCGATAGATGGGCTGCAAGAACGGACAGCTTTTCCAGCATGGTTTGCGGTCGAGCCTCATAGAGAGCCGGCAACTTTTTCTGAACGTGCACCGGTAATCTCGATAACGCCGCGTATGGGCAATCTTCCATCACAAACTGTACCCCGCGACGCAATTCATCTACACGCAAGCGCATGTCATCAGCTTCGATATTCTTAGCTTGAACAGCTTTGATCATGTCAGGCAACCCACACAGAACATAATCCCTGTATGTCTCCTGACGGATGGCTTTGGACGCTTCATGGTCACACGCAACCGCATGCAGGAGCCTCGGAAGGAAAGTATGAAGATCGTCGTAAGCGGCCTCGATGCTGTCTGCGTGCCCGATCGCACAATTTGTGTATTTCTGTGACCATGGCCAGGCGTCCGTGCCCGAGATGCTAAAGCACCCGTCGTTGAATTTAACCGTCAGATGATCCACCCCAGACAGGCGATCTTTGACGACGATTTCTTCAATGGAACCGCAGACGCAGAACTCTTCATGCATTGAAAATTCTTCCAGGGCCGACTGAATTGGTTCCGTAGCGAGGAAACCATTCCGACCGCCAAAGGCAGGATACTCGTTAAGGGAAATGTCATCGCACAGCTCATCTTGTTCGGCGATGTATCCATCAACTTGCCGTTCGAATGCGACCAGCGCTAAACCGAACCAATTGTAGGGCGTCATGGTGTCGCTCAGATCGGCACCAACGTAATCGTCGGTTGCGACCGTAACGATCTGTGCAGCAGCTGGCAAAGCTGAAGGCAACCCTGTCCACTGAAGATGCATTGGATCAACACTGCCCTCCGACAGGGCATCTGAATAAATGGAGCAATCATCATCCAACGCATTCATCTCAAACTGATCGGCAACATGGAAAATCTGAACAGTTTCACTTTTTGTGGCCAAGGAATTTTCACCGTGCTGATGAATATGTCCTACAACAAAACTGAACGATGTTCTGATGGCTGGCATCGTGAAGGACATGTTGCCATATAGCGGATATTGGGACGTTACCATCATCGGAGACGTCGTTTGAAGCAGCTCTTTGGCGGAATAAACAAAATCCCCGCGCGCATCGTATGGGAAGACAGTTTTCATCATTTGGCCCGTTCGTGATTGTGTATCCTTCCCACAAGATTAACGTCAAATTATGTAACCAGATTTTTCATTATTCTGGCTCGGCACAAAATAATAGACGATGAGATTGATATTTATTTTTGAGACGTATTTCTTGCGCGTTTAATTGAGCCAAGGCGCCGGTTGAGTGTCGCTCGTGAAATTCCTGTCGCATACGCAATCTCGTTCACTGTTCCACCAAGCGGGTCGTGCCACAGTTTTTCGGCGAGAGCCCAAGCCTCTTCATTCGTTTCAGCAACGGTTGGGCGCCCCCGTCCGGACCGCCTGTTAAATCTAACGGGCGGATTGACGGGTGAAATTGCCTGAATTGATTGGCCGGAAAGAGCTTGATCAAGAGCCTTCAATAACTGAACACGGATCGCTTGATCAAGAAATTCCATTGTCAGCAAGTAGGAACGTAAGGCCACAGACGGCTCCGCGCCGCCCGATCGATGAAGCATTCTCGACATATGGGTTTCGGTCACGCCGATATGGCGCGCAGCTTGACGATGCGAAATACCCAATGCTTTCAGGCGCAATATTTCTGACGGAACACTCATTGAGGCTTTATGCCTTATCGAAAGTTTTACCTCAAGTTGATTTTTTGTATTGATCCATTATTTTACTTCATGTAAATGTTTTTGTATCAAAATATCACATCCGGGTAACAGCGAATGATCATCACGGTGAATTCTTTCTTCTCAGGCGCAGGCCTGTTTGACATTGGACTCATCGAAGGGGGACTTCAGATCAACAAGGCATTCGAACTCGACCAAAAAGCTTGCGAGACTTATCGAGCAAACCTTGGAGATCACATAGAGCACTGTGATGTAACGCAGACGACTGTTGAGGATAACAGCCAGTGCCACGGAATGATTTTCACCTATCCCTGTAACCGGTACTCAACAATTGGCGATATTCATGGCGTCCGCACAGGTGATGATCTGTTCGCCCACGCCCTTCGATTTATCGCTATCGGAGCTCCCGAATTTTATGTTGTGGAGAACGTCGTTGGCATGCGCGTGTTTCCGGTCGTCATGGAAGCAATGACACGGCTGAAGCAATACTACGTGCAAGTGTTCTGTCCAGTCCGATCAGACATGTGGCTGCCGCAGCGTCGCAATCGGCTGATCATCATTGGAACCAGGCGCCCATTCAATGTTCGAGCGCCTGAAGGATTTCGCAGAATGCGCTTAAGCGAAGTTTTTGAAGAAGGCGCGCGCGTAACGGTACCTGGATCAGTTTTGGCCCGACTGAATGGCAAATACAGGGATCTTCCAATTATTTCCGATCCTGCCAATGACGATATCGCGCCGGCTGCAGTTGCTCATTACGCCAAGGACAAGTCAACTCGACTGATTGTCGACAAGTCGTACCCGCTCGGTGTCCGACCTTACACAGTCAGGGAATATGCACGCCTTCAGGGCGTGCCTGACTGGGTCCAGTTTCCGGTGTCAGATACAGAAGCCTATCGCCAGATTGGCAATGGAGTGTCCGTCCCCGTCGGAATTTGGGTCGCCAAGGAAATGACCCGATACATGAACCAATCATCGCTCAACCCCAGTTTACCCATGAATTAACTCAACGAGGATCAACCATGACTTACATCGCGAAACCTAAACCGTCTGCCATCAAATATAAAACTGAAATGGACGAAGTGCCTGTTCGGCACGCGACATATGGAGTGGCGATGCTTTACCGATCGAAGCCAGGAGCACAAGAAGGAACAATGGAGATCAACAATTCAAGGCTCACAGGCTTCCGATATGAGGGTTTGTTTTATTCCTTTATTTCGGACGAAGTTGGTGCGGCCTGTTATCGCCTCAACGATACGTTCATCTCGACCGACGGATGAGATGCCATGACATTCCAATCATCCGCAGCCCGCGCAGGCTTCGAGGACATTCCGGCCTCAACGGTGACTGAGGGAAGCTCCTTCTTTTCTGCCGAGGAAATCGACGTCAGCCAATACGATCATATCATCCTTTGCATGTCCGGGGGAAAGGACTCAATTGCCTGCCTTCTCCATCTGATTGATATGGGAACTGACCTGGGCAAAGTGGAGCTTTGGCACCACGACGTAGACGGCCGGGAAGGATCAACCCTGATGGATTGGCCATTCATGGCCGACTATAATCGCCAGTTGGCAATGACATATGGATTACCAATTTACTTCTCGTGGCTTGAAGGCGGTTTCGAAGGAGAAATGCTCAAAGAAAACTCTCACAGCCGGCCGCACTGGGTTGAAACACCTGATGGCCTGATCAAACTGGATCGGGACACCGAGCGCGCAAAGCCCGGCACCCGCCGCAAATTTCCGCAAGTGTCGGCCAATCTCCAGACGCGTTGGTGCAGTTCGGCATTGAAAATTGATGTCGGTCGTCGAGCACTCAATAATCAAACCCGATTTAACGGTAAAAGGGTTCTCTTCATTACTGGTGAAAGACGTGAAGAAAGCGCGAACCGAGCCCATTACAATCAACTTGAACCGCATGCCTGTGATCGTCGTTCCGGGCGGAAAGCCCGACATGTAGACTCATGGCGTCCAGTCTTGCATTGGGAAGAAGATAGGGTTTGGGATGCGCTCAAACGGCATGGAGTCATTTCTCCAATCCCCTACCGGCTTGGCTGGGGGCGATCATCTTGCAAGAAGTGCGTTTTCAACTCCTCAGTGATCTGGGCAACCTTGAACCATTATTTCCCAAGCAGCATTGATCCCATCGCCAACTACGAAACTCTCTTCGGCACCACGATTAGCCGCAGCAGGAAAAATGTCGTTGAACTCGCGAACAGCACAAGGCCTATCGAAATCAATGATCGGGAGGCTTTATTGCAAGCCACTCGATCAGACTATTATCTCCCAATTATAGGCTCTGCCGACGCATGGCTATTGCCACCCGGCGCCTTTGAAAAGTCCGGATGCGGGCCGTCATAGTCATCGTTTCTAAACGAAGAGCAGCAGGAAAATCATAGATGTCCGGAAGGCTTCCTTCACATAATCAGCTGGTTCTACCTTTATTGGAAGTTTGCAATGAGGCAGGCGGCCGCATCCACGCACAGGATGCATACGCAGCGATTGAAGAGAAACTGTCTTTAACGCCGGCCGCACTCGAAATGACAGTGCGAGGCGGGGGAAACACGACAGTTTCCAAGTTCCACCATAGGGTCAGATGGGCCCGCCACCATGCTGTTGAAAGCGGCTTGTTGCAGTCTTCATCGCGAGGTGTTTGGGAACTGACTGCTGCGGCTGAAGATAAACTCTGCCGAAATCAAACTGGTATCGTTTTCACGATCTGGGAGACCGAGCTGGGGCAAGTTCTATGGGGAACTGCCGAGCAGGCGGCTGCAGTAATTGAACCCGGCAGCATCGATCTGGTCTACACGAGCCCGCCTTATCCGCTACTTCAACCCAAAGAGTATGGGAACCTGAACAGCTCAGATTGGCTCAAATGGATGGGTGATTTGGCGGAGCAATGGTCAGGTCTTCTCGCAGATACCGGAAGCCTGGTCGTGAACATTGGTTCGATTTCCGTGGCTGGTAAGCCTTTCAAAGACCCGTATGTTGCTCGTTTTGAGATCGATTTGATTGATCGACTTGGTCTGCACTTGGTCGACGAACACTTCTGGCACAATCCCGCCAAGCTGCCGGGGCCCGTGCAATGGGTTTCAGTCAAGAAGAAGCGACTTAAGAATTCGGTCGAGCATTTGCTTTGGTTCGCGAAGTCTGAAGATTTCAAGTCAAACAACGACAACGTTCGCGAAGCTGAGTCACCTCACACAACCAGATTCCGGAAAAACGCTCTTGAGAGTGGCAAGGGCCTCGGCCGTCGCCCCGGTGGGTCAGTCGCTGGAAAAGGCTTTTTGACATCGAACGGCACTTCGATCCCGTCAGTGCTCCAGGTGCAAGCTCACGAAGGACCCCATAGCGCTTATCGACGGGCATGCAAGGAGCATGACATCAGACCGCACCCGGCCATTTCCCCGCTCGCACTACCGGACCGGTTTATTCGTCTCACCACTGAACCAGGCGACCTTGTCTATGATCCGATGGCCGGCTCTTTGGCCACTTGCTATGCCGCGGAACTGCTTAAACGTCGATGGATAGGCTCGGAACTGTCAGCACATTACATCGCTGGTGGAACACTTCGGTTTGGATCTTGAGATATCTGATTTGGAGCAATGCTCATAAAAAATTCGGGGTATCAGATATTCTATCTAGACTGGAGTTGGGCTCAGAACACAATGAAGGTGCGCAAAAATGATCTCCTATGAAGCAAAAATTACCCGCCAGATGTTGCGAGACAACAGTGACACTCTTTTTGTGTTCGGCGACAATCTTATTCGTAGAGGCTTGGGCGGCCAGGCTCGGGAAATGCGAGGTGAGCCAAACGCTGTCGGCATCCCAACAAAACGGCTTCCCTCAATGGAACCGGAAGCATTCTTTACCGACCATGACTTTGAAACATGGCGAGAACATTCGGCCAAAGACTGGGGCAGGCTATTGTCACATGTCAAGCGGGGTGGAAGAATTGTCATTCCTGCAGCAGGGATCGGTACAGGCCTCGCTCGACTTGAGGAGAATGCTCCAAAGATTGCCATTGCGATCCGTGATGGGATTGCCGTGCTTACGAAACTTGCAGCAGAGCAGGATCTAACTGCGATCGATAACGAACCCTCGCCTTTCTGAAATTTGTCGTGAATGCCTGCAACGACATCACACCTTTGACAAGCAAATTTGCAGCGCCTTTCCTCATGTTCGATGTTTGGTTTGTGCTCCAGTGAGCACTGGGGTGTTATTGACGGGTTATAATAGAGGGTTAAGGAGGTTTCACTACTTGCAAAAATATGTGATATAACAGTGGCTTAAACTATAAAATAAGCGGTTCAAAATAACTGATACCCCGCACAGATATAACTGTTCCCCCGCATTGTTATTCCTGAAACCCCGAACGATGCTGTGGAGGTGGTAATTCTTATCCACAGGTTGATTTTTCAGTGGGTGTTAATAGCCGTGTTATTGTTAGTGTTACGGGATGTCTGGCCTTTTTGATGACTCGGCGGTTTTGGGGCGGAAATGGATGTCATTATTGGACAAAAAATATCTGAAACCCCGAATCAAAATATCTGATCCCCCGCAGCATTGTAACTAATCCCCCGAATCTCCATCAAAAGTTATCCACAGACACTATTCTTGGGATGATCAGAGGCCGTTTCTGTTGCCTCCAACACTAAGGCTATCAGGCATTCCATAAGCGATGGGCGAATTGAGGATGTCGAGGACGGGGGGCAGAAGGCCGCAATACCCTTGGAAATACATGAAACAGTTCCGTCCAGCTGCACTTCAGATAACTGATCCCCCGCATTGGCAGCGATTGATAACTGTTCCCCCGAACGCTGTGTTTGGGTACGTGGAGCAATGATCATACCCAGAGATCGAGCCATGCGATGCATGTTTTGGATCAGCGAACGCCTTGGATTGGTGTCTGCAGGTAGGCGCAAATGTCGGCTTTTCTGGCAGATCGGCCTTTCCATCACGAGAAAGATAACTGATCCCCCGCATGATAACCAATCCCCCGAAAGATAACCAATCCCCCGCAACATAACTGTTCCCCCGAATACGTCTTGAACCCTGTTTGTCAGGGAGAGCCGTCAATTTGCAGGGTGCAGAATTAGATAATCAGGCCGTCCACTCTGTTGTCGAGCAGAAAATCAGAGGCAAATTGTCCCAAAACGGATATCTCAGCCTGATCAGCTCAGCATCTACAGTTTTATACCCTGAAATCCCGGGCCAAAATAACTGAAACCCCGCAGAATATCTGATCCCCCGCAAGATTTTCCCGATATTCTAAAGAGATAGCTTTCAGCGTTTGCGAGTCGTAGGCACATAGGCCGAGCCTTGGAAATATCTGATCCCCCGAAACCCTTTAAAAACATAACTAATCCCCCGAAGCTTGACTCTTAGTCTGATCGTGAAAGACTGGATGATCTTAAATCTCGGGAACAGGCGGATTTACGCTTGAGTGAACAAAGCGGCCAAACTGGATATCAAGAGGTCATCGTCTTTGATGGCAGTGACGATAGCGACGATGCGTCGGACGTTATTGATGTCTCTCCACTAGACGCCCTGTTGCCTGAGCGACACCCGCAGTACGATCTTTTCATCTGTGATGTTGCTGACGCGGTTATCAAGGATCTGATGCCCAATATGGAGCATCCGTTCTATTCGCTGTCTAAAAAGCCCGAGCGAACTGTGCGAACGTATGAGCACAACGGACAATGGCTTCGCGTCACGCCGAGTGTTCGTGGCTTGGCAACCATCTATGACAAAGACATCCTTATCTACTGCGTCTCTCAGGTTATCGCAAAGATGAAGAATGGGGAGCGCGCATCCAAGCGCATTCGCCTTAATACCCGTGATCTACTTCAATTCACCAATAGGGGCACAGGTGGTAAGGACTACAAGGCACTTTCCGACGCCCTGGAGAGAATTCGCGGAACCACAATCACGACCAACATTAAAACTGGCAACAAAGTTCAGACCGACACATTCGGACTGATCGAATCTTCCTCCATAAAACGAATAAACGGAAAAGATGGGCGGATGATCAGTTGCGAAGTCACATTGTCAGATTGGGTATTCAACGCAATTCGCGACAGGGAGGTGCTAACTCTTCATCGCGATTATTTCCGCCTGCGAAAGCCTTTGGAGCGCAGAATTTATGAGGTTGCGCGGAAACATTGCGGCCGCCAGACAACATGGAAAATCAAACTTGAAAACCTGCTTAAAAAGTGTGGTTCAGCAAGTCCGATCGTGCAGTTCCGGCAAAAAGTCAAAGAGATCACCAAAACTGATCATTTGCCGGACTATCACGTTGAATATGATCGAGACCAAGACTTGGTGATCTTTGTCAACAAAGGCACTATCCCTCCGCTCGATGTAGACGCCGATGGCGATGACAACGCTCCATGGGGCGGGGCCCTTCCGATCGGAGCAATTGATGACGCAAGGGAGGTCGCACCAGGATGGGACCCGCATTTTCTTGAATCGCAATGGCGGCAGTGGGTAGGCGATAATGATATCACACCTAACAATCCCGGAAAGCACTTCCGCCGCTTCTGTCAAACATGGTTCGACAAGCGTGGGACACCGTCTTGAAATAAAATCAGGTAACGGCAAGTTCTTTTAATCTGGTTGCAGATCAATTTTCGGAATGAAGAATTGGAGCGACCGATGGCAGTTGGATTTCAGCGGTTCAAGAAAGTGGCTGATGAAGAGGCTTCTTATCTTCTCGATGGTCCACAAGATGCAACAGCTCGCGATGCAACGGCTGATACGGAAATAAACGAACCATCTCCAACAGAACCCTTGAACGGGACTGTATTTTTCGGAGATGCCCCTGATTTCGCGAGCGAATTTGCATTTGCAGCTTCTTCAACTGGAATTTCCGTCCGGCCGCCGTCTTTTGAGCAGCAAACAAGCAGGACGCGGGAAAAAGCCACTTCGCTTCATCTGGATCCACCCGCGAACCGGTGCGATCATCTTGGTTTCGTGACGACGGAGATCGATGGAATCAATCTTCGGACCATCTATCCGGACCAGATTGAATCCTTTACGGCCAAACAGGCAGCACCCATCAATTTTTTCACACTTGAACCTAACGTAGAAGCCGGGAAGTTGATTTCCATCGAAATTCAAAAGGTGGATCACAACCTAGCGGTCGAAGAATTTCGTCACGAATTGAACGACGCAAGTGCAATCGATCTCAATGATGCTCCTGAAAGTATTATGTTCGAAGGTTTGCGCGCGACTGCTTCTGACCGTTCACAGTGGGCTGTTCATATTAAGGGCAACGGTGAAGAATCAACAAACCGCTTTAGTTCATTTTTAGGCGCCAAACTCTTTGCCACCAGGGCGAAGGTTTCTGCACAAAGCGAGGCCGTTAAAAATCTGCCGGAAGTTGAAGCCAATACTGAAACGGCTCGCATTCAGGAACTGACAACCCAAATCAAGAATCTCGATAAATTTGCATCCGCGATTGAAGATGTACTTTCAGCCCCGTGCTATAGCTGCGTTACAAAAGGCGAGGGGTGGGATGCACTAATTGTCGATCGGATGACCGGTCGGGCATTGCTGGCAATTGAAATTCTCAGCCATGAGACCTTTGTCAGAATAGACGAGGATTTTGCCGCGGCAGCCAACATTGATCTTCCCGACGCCAAGTTAGTGAGAGACCTCACCGACCAAAACGGCTCAGGGTCGGAAGGGAGTAAAAAAGGCGTACTTCTTTCCCTTGGTTACGGAAGCAGCTCAACAGATCCACTGCAGCAGAAGATCTTGCAGGAACGAGTCCCCAATCTGATCATCGATTTGTGCACTTCCAATCGCTTCATCATCGAACACGCGCAATCCGAACAGGTAAGCGCGCGGGCGACAGCGGCCCTGCAATATTCTCTGCAGCACATCGAGCGCGAGGTCGCTCTACTTGACGTAGACATGGCCCGCAACGAACTTATGCGCGGATCTGGTCACGACGTTGCGAAAAGAAATGCCAGGGTTTGCGAAATGGCCCTCGCGATTAAAGGCCAAATAGACCATAGAGAGGTACGGACTATTGTTGAGGGGATGCCGCACTATACCCAAGCTATGCTCAGCTGGCTGGGAGAGAAGGATAGCCCGTCCATTAGAGATCGGGTCAATATGGTAATCGGCTCTGCTCGGGATGTGATCTCGGGTAGATTGGACAAGGCAACGACGGTGATTTCAGAGCAAACAAGACTGCATCGAAACGTTCCAATGCCTACAAGAATGGCTTCGCTTGAAGATTTCAGAAGAAGTCAGGCGCGGGTCAAGCTCGAAAAGGCACAAGCAAAGGTCGACGCTGCTTCATTTGAAATGTAGTAGCAGAAAGGCCGATTTGACCTGTTTCCTGCAGCAAAACGACAGGATTTTGATGGGAAAACAAAGTCATGCAATTTTGCATCGGCCGATGGTAAAATGCTGCCGCATCGAAATCGCAGCCATTCGGAGATCGTGTTGAGCGGTAAAATTGAATTCAACCTAACCAAAAAATTGCTTCAGTCCGAGCTGGCAATTATTTTGGGAGCGACCGGACAGCAGGGCACGATTAGTCGGTCACTGAAGATGGCAAAGGGGCCCATGTTCCAGTTGGTAACTTTGATCAAGTCTCTGCACGAAACGATGCCGGCTGATGCCTTCCGCAAGGTACTGGAAGACTGGTTGGACACTCTACCTGATGGCGAAGAAAGAATTGAGACACTGAACTCAGCCCTGCGCGCCCGATATTCCAAAGACAAAAAATAGGTAACAGAAATAAGCGTTACCTTTCTTCACAGGAGATTGTGAGAGAAGGGTGTGCTTATGCGACCTTACAGCCTTTTTGGACCAAACATAGACTTTGCGGGCAGTCTGTTACGCAATGTGATCGATATTAGTGCAAATGCACTCTATCGAGGCCAGCAGCGTTCGTCTGAACATGAAGGCAAGCCGCGACAATCAATTAAACATGAAACCGCCCCTTTAAATGACGGCAATCTGCCAGCATCAAATGCCGTCCACGATCTCAGCATTGTTGACTTGGGCAACCATATTCCATTCGGTCAAATCCTCCACAAAGACACAGGAAATCCAGTGGCAAGTAGCGCATGCCACAATAGTTGGTCGCGTCATCGCGTGATTAAACGGCACATCTGCAAAGCGGTCCCCACGATGTACCCAGAACAACATAATTGTCGAAATCATCATTCTGGGGGTTGACGCTCTCGCCTATAAAATATAACACTATGCCATATATAACACAGTGTTATATAAATCATTGTAATTCACCTCTCTCAAGGAGCAGGGATGTCGGTATTTGATGTAAGTAAGAGTGAACGGGTAGCCGTTTTCATTGATGGCACAAACACACACCAAAGCGCTAAAAGCCTTGGATATGACATCGACTTCGTCAAGTTGCGCAAAGTGCTCAAGGATAGCTGTGACCTGCGTCGCATGTTCTATTACACGGCAATCCAGCCTGAAAATCCCAGATCGGATCAGCCCAATAATCCGCTCCGACCGTTGATGGATTTATTGTCTTTCAATGGGTACACGCTGGTTACAAAGCAGCTAAAACCCCAGCAACGGGGAAAACCGAGCATTGAACTTGCCCTGGATGCGGTTCTAATCGCGAGCCACATCGATCGGGTAATTCTGTTCAGCGGCGACAGTGATTTCACCCGGCTGGTTCACGATCTGCAAATGATCTACGGGCTGCGGGTGTCCATTGTATCGACACAGGCCAAAGATCCGCATGTTTCCGACGAACTTCGGAAGCAGGCCGATGACTTCATCGACATGACCAATCTTAAAAATGTTATTGCCCGAAAGGCAGCGCAATAAATGATTGGTGCGAATAGAACTGGCACACTCATTCGTTTGCTGACCGAGCGGACAGGCACCGGAAAACTGCGACTGGGACCGGAAGAAAGGGAATGTGTCGCATTTGCCAATAGACTGCGCCAACTAAGCATTACAGGAGAGCTTAGAGCGGTCTGGACACACATACCAAATGAACTGGCAGGCGCAAGCGATAAGAAGCAAAGCAATCTCGCCAAGATCAGATATGCCATTGGCAAGGCGATGGGAATGGTGGCTGGCGCCGCTGACTATGTATTCCTTGCTGAAAGCGGTTCATTTTGCATTGAAATGAAATCCAGTACAGGCAAGCAGACGGCCAATCAAAGCGACTTTCAAGCATGGTGCGAAATGATAGGCGTCCCATACGCTGTCGCGCGAAGCGCAGCGGAAGCGGAAGAATGCCTTCAGCGTTGGCAGTTACTCCGCCAGTAGCCGTAAACCCGCCCAAAACAAATCGACCACTTCCCGTCAGGAGCGTGCAGAATGTCTCCCAAATCCCCAGCGACGATCGAAAACAGTCCGGGTCTATCGCTTGATGCTTCACCCAGCCCGCATCAAGAAAGTCTGGAAAGAAATGAAGCTGAGGCACCCATTCATCTAGGCCAATGGGTATTGGTGAACGGTGTCAAACGCAATTGGGTTAAGGAGACGCAAACCTATGACGAAGAGCCGCATCAGTGGTTCGGGTGCGTCGTGCATATCGGGTCAAATTTTGTAAAAGTGGAAGCCCCGAAATTTGAGTGGGGTTGGAATTCCACACGAATTCATTTCGATGATGTTTGGTCAAAGCTTGTGCTGATCTCTGACGCGGAAGCCAAGGCATATATCGCTGAGAAAGTTGATCACTTCACTCAAAAATCAATGAAATTGATCGAAGAACTGAACAGTCTTTCGAGCAGGCTTGGTCTTAACCCGCGGGGGATGCTGTCAGTCGCCACCAGAGAGGCGGCAGGAACGGATCTGGCCCTGTCCACTATGTCAGCACAAAGCGACTTGCAGAGCTACAAGAACGCCTTGATTGAGAGCAAAGACACCACCATTCCGACTTTGTTCAAAGAGATCAAAAAGGTGAATCTGGAGCTCGCGGGATGGCTTGGTGCCTCATCCCTCTCGATGCAGTCGCAAATCGGCGAAATGAAAAGCTTCGTCACTCAGATTGAAGACCGCGTCTTTAACATCGGATTGTATGCCGGCTTTGCCGAGGACGCGGTCAAATGCTGTGACGGGGAACCCGCCACGATCAACGATAAGCTGCACGTAATGCAAAGACGTTGCTATATGGATGAAGAGTGCCTGGCGAATTATCAGGCTGGCGGAATGACTTTCGAAGAAATCCATGAATTCGATGCGTGGATCTCCGAACCGGAAAACCGTGATCGCATCCTCCCGTTCCCGAGAACCGTTGTGGCCATGCGTGTCCGTCGACACGACGCGGAGAGAGAATGGGATGGCTCAATCGGGGACCTTTTCAATAACCTTTCCCTGAAAATGGCCGATAAATTCACGTATCTCTATATTCGGAATGGTGATCAGGTGTGGCGTGTTTCGACAGAAATTGATTTCGGGCACATGATTTTTCCAGACCGTGACGCTGTCAACCCTCTGGAACCCATGATGGTTAAGATGTTTGGCGATCGTGTCGACAAATTCATGCCGGTTCGAGAATTTGAGCACCGAGTTGAGCAACACGCCATCTACGAGGCTTGGATCAGAGATAATCCATACGATGAATGGAAACTGAGCAATCCAGGGGGCACCAAGCATCAATGGAACTTGCAAAATCCCTATCGAGATATGGCCTTTAATGCGAAAGAATGGACGCCGGTTGACCACACCAACATCTATTATGATGAAGCCGTTGCGGCAAGAAGCCGGGAGATCACTCACTACAATCGCATTGCGACTGTGATCCAGGGGCTTTTTGATCGATCAGAGGCGCTGCATCCACATTTGCCTGTGCACAGCTGGAAGCCGGAGAGTTTCGCGAACGCAATTGAATTGGTCTATGACGCCAACCACGTGCTGACATTTGGTGATGAGCCTGATTTCAAAAGCTACATTGCCAAATGTAATGCCGAGATTGGAGTGGGATCGGTTGTTATTGGTCAGGAACAGTTCTGGCTGAAGAAGGAAGCGGAAAAAGAAATGAGGCGTCGCAACCTTGATTTCCGACTTTCAGAGGGAGAACGTTATCGCGAGTTCAGGTTCTTCAGACCCTATGACAATCCGGGCCCGGACAAGATTGCACGCGTGGAAGAGTGGAAGCCGCGAAGCAAAAAGGCACAGTTCAGCTGGAACCGAAACAGCAGAACAGATTATCGCAAATTGATCCCCTGCAGCATTTCCGTGCCTGCGACGGAGCTATTCAATATCTCCGCCTATCGGCCGGGCGATTTCAAGCAGTTCTTCCAAGATCCGAGGAGCCGGGAAAAATACATTAAATGGGCACCTTTCCTTATGGCCGCGGAGGACTGGTGGATGGAAAATGGACCCCATAAAGCCCCGGAATAAGTTGACCAGCGTATCAAAATGCATTCAGAGCCATAGATCACAATGAAAATCGAGACCGGAAGAAAGAGCTTCATTTTTAAAGGTGAGGATGAAGGCTCAGTGCAAGTGTTGTGTGACTTCTCCGCGCAAAAACCAACTAGCGCTTTTCTCGAAGTTCGAGGAGACGGTCAGTCAAGCAAATGGGTATCTTTAAGTCATGATGACATTCACCGGATTCAAAAGTCCTTAAGCCAAACTCTTCCTTCAGACAATGAAACTGATGGCCGCTTTGGGGTGACCGTTCCCGGTGATGAAGGAGGGTATTTGCGCATCGCCTTATCTAACCGTGGTGAACCATATCGTGAGGGCATCTGCCTTGACTTGATCTTCGGCAATAAAGATGACCCATATGACGGCGTCAATGTCTTCTTGGCCAAACGCGATAGTCTCGATCTTAGGAATGTGTTCAATCGATTGACTTCCGATTGAGCCCATTTCGCGAGTTCAAATATTGTAGCGGATCGGCCGCGTTCCTTGAAAGATGCAAAATGGTTGATTGTGCTCGATCACTTTGGCGCTGAAGTTTCGGTTCCGGATCATCTCATGGAATGATCAAAACCAAACGCCATTCACTCCATTTGCGATCCTGCAACATCATCCGGGGAAGCAGCGGCACCTTCGTCAGATTCTGCAGGTTCAAGGGGATGTACAAAGCGATAGCCGTTCAAATAACTTTCGAAGTGACCGCTGTATCCAATTTCCTTAAAGGCAATCTGGGTCAAAAATTCTCTAATGAAAATTTCGTTAGGCCATAAATCCCGACCATGAGAACTAATCCCCCTGTGAACGATTTCGTTACGCGCGGTGATAATTTGGCCAAAACGGGCATCGGTGAATTCACTTGCAGGCAGGGAATATTTATCCCGTAGACTTACGAGTTTTTGCCTCAACGTCCATGCATTTATCCCACTGATTTTTCTTTTAAATATTTCGAGCGCTGTTTCATCCACATTGAGATTTGCAAGTGCCTCATCCAGAACTGA
Source organism: Thalassospira xiamenensis M-5 = DSM 17429 (assembly GCF_000300235.2). NCBI lineage: Bacteria > Pseudomonadati > Pseudomonadota > Alphaproteobacteria > Rhodospirillales > Thalassospiraceae > Thalassospira > Thalassospira xiamenensis. The sequence goes on from NZ_CP004389.1 coordinate 175,688, forward strand.
TCGAACTTTTGCAAATTCAGTCTTTGGAATAATTGTAGTCTGTTTCTCTGGAGACAGATGCTCAACGACGGTTTCCAATGCTGTCATCGCCATGAGGAAACGGCTTTCATTGAAGGGATCGTCCTTGTTTAGCCATCCGATTGCAGTCCACAACCTTTCGGGAAATCGTTCGGGCTTGTCGTATCTTGAAACAAGGGCTTCAATAAAGGGACCAAGATCTAAGTGGGTAACAGGGGGAAGGCTGCTGGCAAAGCCTTGTCCGCTGTAATAGGTAAGTTCCTGTCGATCAGCAAATTGGATGACACTGAGCGGCACCTGTAAACGGCCGCCGTTCACAAATCCCAACCCCTCACGCATGTATGTAGAGAAGTCTTCGGCTTGACAGAGCCAATCATCTGGGTGACTGATTTCGGTTGCTTGAAGGAAAATGAAGCCCGAGACCTTATCTGCGTCCTTTGGACCTCTATGATTACCGACAACCTCAACTTCCCCCAGAGACATCGGCACTCTGGGATTAATGTACGATTGAAAACCTCGAAGGTATTGCTTCATCACAATTCCGGGTTCACTTGCGACGGCAGGTTTCGTCAGCTTTGCCACCCGAGCCTTTACCGAAATGTGAACCCTTTCGTTTTTATGGGTACAGCCACTTATTATCGTAGAGTTTGAATAGAATTGTACCCCATTTGAGCCCGTTCCTTTGAGCTCAAGATTCTTGACATATGAACCAGGTTCACCAGAAACATCGTATATCGCGCGCCAGTAGGAAGAGGCAATGGGTAACACATTGATTTCAATGCGGGAATCTTCTCCGACAGATGCACTAAATGTCACCGGTACGATGGTTTCAGGCAGTCTGAGCTCACCTGTAAAGTTAATTGGCTGATTTGCTGTCACTGCCATCTTTAAACCGATCTTATCATTCATCCCGTCTCGACAAGGAAGGGGCAGGTGGTCAGCCCCTCACACAACCCTTAGTCATAAAGGCCAAAAAACGCTGAATGTCAAAGGCGCTCGGTGTCAGTTGGAGCTTAGTCTATTGGAACTCTTACAATCTTTGTTGTTTCAATGCGTCGCCCGGCAACTCCGGGGGTACTGAAGAACAGATCTAGCGGGTCTTTACCGATAACGAGACCGCCAAAATACAATAGGAGATCGGGAAAAGAGCTGTATGAAAAGAGGCAATGCTCCTCTCCATCCAGAGAATCTCGCAAGAGGCCTAGAAAGGTCAGATACCCTTCCTTAAGAACAATTGAAGAGAAGACTGCTGAAGTGTTACCACCCCCGATCGCTGTAAATTTGTCGCCCGGAGCCATTACGGAACCATCGGCGAGAACGAGGCGATCTTCTTTGATCATCAGCGGAGCGCGCAGACGATATGAATATGAGTTCTGCGTTGCAATCAGATCATATCCAGGCCGGTCATATGTGAGTACATAGGATTTTCTTGCCATTTCACTCTCCGCTCATTCGCCACTGCGGTCTTGATGTCGTGCGAGGGTCATTAATCTGCCACGCACCGAATTGTGACGTCGCTCTAAGCGTCTAGCGCATTCCGCAAGCGATACGTTCTGTTGTCGCCATGACAGCAACAGCTCATCTTCTGATGGGGAAAATCGCCTAACTGTATGCCCAAGCCTCTTCAACACCGATGGACCTTGGGCAGTCTGACGAAGCGGTTTGCTGGAATTTCGCGGGCTCTCAGCGCCAAGTTCCAAGCACCAGTATTCAATTGTACCAACGGACAAGCCAGTCTTGCGTGAAATCATGCCATAGCTGCATCCTCGCTCACGCATTTCAGCAATTAATAGTTTAGTGCTTTCAGTCGTTTTACCCATCAAATCCACCATTGTCCCGCTTTAGATATTCATCACAGGAATGTTGTCGAGGAAGCCAGCAGGCTCGTTTTTCGATTGCGATTTTGATCCCATGATCGAATGTCGAGGTAAATAGATCAGACACCGTCCAAAACTTCGGCCGCGCCGGCATGCAGAGCTTCAACGATATCGGGACTGCCGTTTAACTCTGAGGCAAGAGGACCTCCCAAGCTAAATTGCAGATCGTCGTCGTCAAGACGAAATCTAGAAAGTAGATTGAACTGGGTGTATCCCTCGCTTGTCTCTGCCCGCATCACAGTGCTTGATAGTTTCGAGAATAGATCGATCAGTGCATCCTGATCGACACTATCGACGGACATAATATATCTGCCCCACATCCCGCCCTTTTCTGGCCGAGTGGTAATCAGATAGATGAACGCAGCCTTCTCATCCTTGGCAAAATCAGGTCCGGTAAATTCGACCCCAAGAGGAAGGTCGTCGTTCATCCAAGCCAGTAGGAGCATTCCGATTGAGAGCGGAAATTTCAAGCTGTCAGGTAAATCGGGATAGGAGGGGCTATTCGAGCTCATTTACTTCCACTGGTTGATGCGGCCCTAGCCTTGGCCATTGATTTCAACTCTCGTTTGAGCGTTCCCAAGGGTACACCGGTCGCTTCCGAGATTTCCCTGCCGGTGCCTCCATTTGGGTCTTTCCATAGGGCAACTGCCTGATCCCACCTTTCGCCATAGGTTTCAGCTGCTGAAGGCCTACCTCCACGTCGGCCGGTCTCCTCGCGCGCCTTACGTGCGGATGCCGTCTGCTCCGCACGAAGGGCCGCACCGACAGAAAGTGCCGAGTTTGATATCTCCCTGATCGCAGGCATCACAATATCCGACCACTCATAATGCCGTTCAGGTTCAACAATTCTCAGCGACGCTCCGCGACCAGAGATGAAGCCAAGGACGGAAAGCCAATCCGTTTCGGACAGCGCCAGCGTCGCATAATCCGGCACGACAATCGTGTCACCATTTTTGACCTTGGTTAGCATTGCCTCTCGCTCGGGCAAATGCTTTGGAGCCAGCTGCCGGGTTTCCACATTTGGCTCATCGATGAACAACAATTCTTCACCGGTCTCAAATAGGAATCCCGCTTCACGCAACATTTGGCGTTGATGATCGAGAGATGGCCCTGATTTGCGCGCCCGAAGATAGCCTACTATCATTTTTTGTATAGTTTCAATACTTGTTATCAATTTATGTATTGAAACTATACAACAAGTTCTGATACTCTGCAATTAAAGATGCATATCCTAAAGGTAACCGTGCAAATGACGGATCAATCTATCCATTCCGGTGATGACAGAGATCCGGAAGTTGCCGACCTTCAGTTTCTCAAAAAATATGAGTGCCAATGCGGCGCAAAATGGGAAGACGTCTCAAGTTGCCTTTGCGATGATCGTTGCCCCAACTGCAATAACTCGTGTGGCGTCAAAGAGTATGAGGATGCATAGAAAATGGCCAATGTTACAGGTCAAACCATGGCGGATGGGCAACCAGGAAGCTTGACTTTGCACAGCAATAAATTGAGGGCAACAATTATGGATCCAGGCACAATTCAGGCGGGTAAGGTTTACACTGATCTAAATGATCTGGATCGATATGTTGTGACTATTGTGCCTGCAAACGGCAAGAAGCTTGCACGCATTAAATGGCGTCGGCCGGGAATGTTTGCGTCAAAAATCGAAACTGAAACCATTGGGGCATTTGCACGTGCAATTCGTGCGCGCAATGACGCTGTGGACGTGGAGTTTGCGCCTGAACTACCCGAAGGCGGTATGGCCAAATAACTGTCGCAAAGAGCGTAACGTTGGTTTGGCCGAGGGTAATGGAAACGTTCTTCACCAACCTGTAAATCTTGGTTCTGCTTCTGACAGGTATATCGGCGGGACAAGGGTGAGCCTGTCATTCTGGTATCTACAATTTGGGTATCAAAAATGTCGACTATCTTTGAAGAAGAGTAGCTATCCCAATGAGAGAAGCAGTCAATGTCAGAACTCAAACCATCACCCACATCAGGGAACAACAAACTCATCCACGCATTACGGCTTGAAGGACGCGATTTTGGCTACCTGTGCGCTCACATCGGTATCGCCGATACTCTCTTCTTGTGGGTAGGCGTCAAACGCTGGCTATCTGCCTGGGCGATCGGATTTGAAGTCCTTGCTGGGATGGTCGTGATCTTTCTCGGGCCCTTTGCATTCAGTGTTGGTTTCATAAAACTTGGTCGATTTCTTGAGAAGCGCGCAGACGCAAAAAAAGCAGGAGCATTTGATGCCAGCTAGGCCCGATACCCAGGAAATAGAGAGCGTGATTGTCCAATGTGCCGCTGAACTAGATGAGGGCACTAACTTTCCTGCTCTAAACTACGAAGAGGGCGTTCAGGCCGCCTTGAGTTGGGTGATGGGAAAAGGCTCTCACCCCCTTAAAGACCAATGAGGGTACGGATCATGAGTAAAGCAGAAAAATGGTTCACTGAACTAAAAGCTGTCGTTAACCGAATGCCGGCCGACGTTGAATTGCTGGTTCACACCAATGGGCGTTTCCTGATGGCTAAAACCGGATCGATGCGAAAGGCAATGGATGCCGGGGACGCTGAATACAATAGTGTGGAATGGGAAGATACCTTCCAGGCGAAGTGCGGGGAGCGCATTGACGGATCAGATCGACACTTCTGAATGGAATGGCGCGTAAACCCCGTGATCCCATCATTATCGAGAAGTCAAAGAAATGAATACTGCAGCATCACCCGAAATGCCTCCGAATCTTGATTATCGACACCCCGAATTTACGGGCGGGTGGGTATCCATCTTCTGGAAAGGTTCATGGGACGATTTGGCCGAGGAACTTGCTTCTGACTGGGCTGATGATGAATCGGACGACCGAGAAGCAAGAACTATTGCCGACGACATCGAGATCCGGACCATATAAGGCGGCCGCAATGGATGAGAGAACCGAATTTGCGCCCCTGGTACGCCTTTGTAGTGCTGATGAATGGGCCAATCGTATCCGGCGCGTGCATGATCAGCTCTATACTGATCTGCTTGAGACGATCGAATGTGGTGCGTTCGATGGCGGATGCGTCGTTATGGCCGAAGCGATTAAGAGTGTCTTTGGCGGTGAAATTGTCTGCCTGACCCGCGCGGGAGACTTGGCAGATCATGCGGCCGTGCTGATTGATGGGATGCTGGTCGATTATGATGGGCCGCTCCCAGTAAAAGACTTCATCGTCAGATTTAATGATTTTGAGCGACCGATTTTTCCAGTGACCGCTCATAGACGCTTTACCCAAGACGATTTACCGAACGCGGCCCGAAACCCTGAACTGGTCAAGCGATGCGCAAGATTAATTGCAACTGCATTTGACTTCAGCCCTGTGTTACAGAGGAAAATGGATGGTACTCGAAACCCCGAAGAGCAATGTGATCTTCCTGAAGGAACAAAAGAAAAGCTCGGACCTGAATCAAGAAAACTTTCTCCGGAACTGGAACCCGGCCTATAAAGCCGAAGCACTGCGAGACATGGCAAGCAAGGAAGCCGCGTCTCGCGAGATGTTAAAGCTCTTGCAATTTTTTGCCGAGGGTGCCGAGGTCAAAGACCCAAAGGACGACCCTCAATCGATAGCGCAATGGGCTTTGGAGTTTATGTATGCAGCCGGGCCGGATCCGTTGGCGCGCTCCGTCGAAGAAAGACTGATCATTGTGGCGAAATCTTCGCCAGAACTGATGCCATATGTCGCACGCGCCATGAAGTCACTTGAGGACGTCTTTAAGAGTAGGATAGATGGTGATGATTGAACTGCTTGCGCTACCTGACTTTCTAAACAGCCAAAGTGGCGCTATTTTGCTATGAACTCTTGACGGCATCCGCCCACCAATTGAGAAGCGTCTGCCGTACAATATAAGCAAATGTGTGAAGATACATGGGGCACTCGTCTGGCGCCCAGCTATGGTTATTTGTTCCGAACCCCAAGCCAGCAGGCTTTTCATTAGGTACGTTACCGCCGCCCTCATAAGTCGGTGGAAGACAGATCGGAGAGGGGAATGATATCCCACCATGCAGCGCTAACGATCTGTGTTCGTATATCTTTCGTAATGCCGATCGCAAGTCACTCCCCTCAAAAGAAATTCGACATTGTGTGGGTCGTGTTTCCGGGGGGCTTGCCGGGTATCTTAAACAGAAACTGAGAAACTTATTGGTCGCTCCAGTAACTTTTCTCAATTCGATGGCAGCGCGCTGCAGCTCGTCTTGATCCAGTTTGGCTTTGAGTATTTCTGTAAGATCGTGATGACTTTCACTAAGCTTGTCGATTACGGTTCCGGAAGTAGAATCCCAATGTTGTGCCACCGTCTCAAGGGATGAAACAAATAACAGCCAACTGGTGTTTGGGTCCGCATCAGATAGCCAGCAGGCCTTCTGGAACTGCCGGGCACTTGTAATAAGGGCGGTAGCCGTGCTCGAACACAGCCTTGGAAGAGTGTTTAACAGAAATAGTTCTTCAAATCTGGAATCCTTGCAAAGCCAGGGAATTCGCGGCCTCGTCGTTGGCCAGATAGAAGCAGGCAAAAGCGATTGAGAATGGGCACGAGGACGCCCAAAGGGGTCGACGATCTTACCTTCTGAGTTTCGGTGGTAGACCCGATCAATTGGACCAGCCTCTGCCTTGACACCAATCAGAAGTGAGATTAGCGCCGCGATCTCATCGGGAAAATATCCCCCATGATAACCTTCCTTCCTTGTTTTTTTCATATCAAAATTATCGCGCTGACCGTACCAATCCACGCGGACTAGTAGCACGGGCAAGATTTCGCGAAGGTCAACATCACCTCTTTGCGCGACTGTGTTCACGAAAGAATACGGACCATATGCCTTTTCCCCAATGAAGTGTGCATCTGAATAAAGGCGAAACTCATAGGTCGAGTGAGCCTGGCTGCCACTTTCGGCGTTCTTCCAGTTGTTCCAGACCAAAGGACCTGAGTTCTCAAGCATACGATGCCCCCTTGAGAGATTTTCGGAAAAAACCACAAACACTAGCTCATCATTAAGATAAATCAGTATATAAGGCAGATACGACCACCTGGTACCAGATCCTCTGGAATGTGAAAAACTACGACACTATGGGGAACTGCAATACTTATTTCGCCTGGACCTTTTTTGAATTGCACTTCTGACGCCCTCACCTGGAGCGACCCGGAGAAAAAGATGGACATTCCAGAAAAAATCGCAGGCGTTGAATGGAATATTCTTCAAAATGCCTTCAAAGAATTTCTTGAGATAAGTTCTGAATGGAAATGGGTAGACGGCAAACTTGTAGCTGAGGCCAAGAGGATGTCGCCTCAATTCCTTTCAGAGAGCCTTTCTGTTTCGTTAGCCGAAGCCAGCGCGATTCATGAAGTGCTATTCAAAGAAGACTGGATCGATCCCGTCAAGAACACACCAACACGCAAAGGCATGGCACTGGCACAACATGTTGACCGGGAAAAAATCCCACGGGCACAGGCTTTAGAAATTCTGGAGCAGGTGATTAACTGGGCAGAGAACGTAGCAGTGCGTCCACAAGAACGTGTGGCAGTAAAAACGATCCATTTGTATGGCAGTCTTCTCCGCGGCGCTGACCAGGTTGGCGACATTGACATCTTTGTTGAGTTTACAACTACTGACTTGATTGATCAGGGCATAGTGGAGCCGGAAGACATGGAACTGGAGTGTGAGCTATGCGAAGAATTGGCAGCTATATCAGACTATGTCAGCCCGTCTTCTTGGTTTGACAGAAGACTTATGGAAGACGTTCCCATGAAGAAAGTCTTCCCTCGGGGTGATGCGAGTTTGTGAGTCAGGGGTAATAGGTGATGAAGCTTATCGTGATCGGGGTTGTAATCGGTCTTTGCGCGGGGCTGTTCTTTGGTTCTTTTACAGGGGTCGCAGCCCTTGGCGGCGCGGTAAATGGCGCTGTTGTTTTTGGGCCTCTTGGGGCGTTTGTTGGTGGTTTGATTGCTTTCAAGATACCAACAAAAAGAGCGGAATAGATGCCACCCCTCAGCACGCGAACACATCATTTTTACATTTCAATCGCCAAACATGTTTTTCTTCATGAAGAATATGGCCTCGTTTTTGTGCAGGATCCAATCCGACTTAGCGAAACGTCTCAATTCAATCTTGCGCCACTTATTCTATATGGGCTTTCTGTCCCTGGAACGGACATAAGGTGGTCGACATTCTCAACTCTTGAGAAACCACGTTCCATTACAGAAGTTTTGATCGAAGCCTGGAACAATGCTGAAGGCTTGCGCGGTCACCCAGATACGTTGATCATCAGTAAAAATCTTGCCGATGCGTGCCCTACGCTGAGATCGACAATGGCATTGATCAACATCGACGTTCAGGCGGCCGACAAAAACAGCAAGTCTCATGCAGCTTCCCTAAGAACGGCACAGAGACATGCGATCTATCAGTTCTCGGCGTTCAATGTCACTTCTGCTGATGCCGCCAAGCTAATTGGCAATCTTCAAGCAAGCATAAACGATCATAACGTCAGCGTCAGTCACACACCTTACGGGAAAGCGAAAGAACGCTTTTTGCAATGGATGGAATTTCCGCGGCGGAAGCCAATTGCTCCTGATCTGCCCGAATGCCCATGGGGCAGGGGCAGATGGCTGTCATCATGGGACATCAATTTACCCCCAAATCAGGCTCGCCACCTTGCAGAATATGTTCAGAGCAAACAGATCTGGCTGCGCACTGGCGATGCTGATCGATTTTTGCCAAGCAACGAGGATGATTACGAAGAATCCATCTATGACAATTCACCACAGTTGGTGAAGGCACTTTTAACCTGTTGGCCAAATACCTCAGGCGAGATCGCCAGCTTGGTTGGCATTACCGTTCGACAATTGCAGTGGTTTTGCGCTGAAAAATCGGAACTGGAAGAAAACAAGCAGGCGGAGCTACTAAATTTACTGGGCATTGAGTTGGATGATTATCGCTCAGAATTCACCATCCAGGGTCCGTGCGTTCTTATCGCCAAAAACAGAAATGGGCTGACAGAGATTTACAGCTCCATATCTAATGGCGGAGATGCTTCACCATTTGAAATCGTTCCAGACGAAGGTTTCGCTGACCCGAGCTGGCGCTATTTTGTCATCAACACTTACGGCAGGACCGCAAGCGTTGTGATGGCCGCACGAGGCAGTGAAATAGCAGATCAAATGCCGGATATCCTTTTCAACTTTGCGGGCATATATGGATATCCGGCTTCGAGCTATAGGGCAGTCGTCGGGACCTGCGCGCGCGCATGTAGCACTCCTGAGACACACGTCGATATCATGCGAACACTATGGGATATAGACACCGGTTCCTGACAGTTTCAGCTGATCTTCGACGGTGGGGATTTCATTCGGCTCGTTGTCGTTATCCCGCGCCAAGAGCCAACACAGCGTGCGACCATCGAACGGTTCGTAAAGGTGGAGCATTCCCTCATCAGCAAGCCTATGGAGAATTTTACGTGTCGCTGGGAGTGGCATTCCCAGATAGTCTGCAATATCTCGCGTGTGACGCAAACCAGCAGTTTCCGTTTTATCGTGCTTGATCCGATCCTTGATTAAATAGGATGTGATTTCTGCTTCGATGCTCGTTGCATGGTTCATCGCTCAACTCCTTCATCCCCGCAGGCAATCGCGGACATGGCCAGGTCACCTTCGTTTACCCAGATCAAACGCATATCGCCACGACGGGCCAAATTAGATGCCTTGGCGTTCACCCGGATCTCATCGAGGCTATTTCCCTGAGCATCGACATATTCGAACCCGGCGACAGCATCCTTTTGGATTTGAGCACGATGCGCTCCGCTCTCCTGTGCCAATGCCATCTGTTTTGCGCGTCGCACGCAGAACAGAGCGCGAAGGAGATAATTCTCAGCTATACCGAGGTCAACCGAGGCGTTGGCACTGCCGCCACCCATTGCATCGCCGATTGCCGGTAAGCAATACCCGATATTTTGAAGTGATCGCTGCATTGAACGATACGCCGTTTGTTCTCCTGCATTTTGATCCTGATTCGCTTTTGTCATTTTGCTTCACTCGTATGTAATGTCAGCCATAAAGAAGAATCACGTGGATTTGCGATTTAGATATTCATTACAGGATAGATGATTTCCATTCCGGCAAGGTCTTGTGCACGGATGTTTACAGCTTTTACAGTTCGATCACGCCCAATCCCGCAGCAACCCACTCCCAGTAGGCTACACGGGTGTTGTCGTCTGCGACTTCTGCTTGCCAATCTTTCAATGGAAACTCAGCGTGCTCGGACCAGTATCCTCCACAATCTTGTTGGATACGTTCAATAATAGCAGATGAATGCATGCTGTATGGCCTTTGATGAGAGTTCTCGGTTGATTTAGTGCTAACGGGCACTTCCCTTGTAGGTAACAAGAATGCCCTTGCATGAAAATATAACGTAATGCAATATTATCAGTCAATAAAATAACGTGACGTAATAGATTTTAGGTGCGATACAGAGATATGGAACTGAAAGATCGTATAAAGGCACTTGGCCTTACACAAAGAGAGTTCGCTGGGATGTTGGGGAAAACCCAACCGACACTTGCGCGACAGCTGCACGGGCTTCAGGGCATGAAAGCTGGGCCGGACATACATAATTATCTCGCTGCTCTGGAAATGTTGCGTAGCAATGGACTTTGGGAGGACTTCATGAAAGTTGCAAAAATTCACCCAAAAACTCTATGAGTATTGCTAAAGTCAACCAGGGATGCTGGTATTAGGCCACAGTTCCATTTAAGGGAGTAGAGAAATGGGCCTTCAGCCTCGCAAAAAATATATTCTTCAGTTTCCATGGTGGAGAACTCGCAACGAAGTGGCGCAGATCCTCGCTCACTACGTGCCACCCCAATCGATGCCGACGATTCCAACATTCGGTCCTCAACGACTGGAAGTGTTTTGGACCGATGTTGAACGGAGCTTTGTCGAGTTGGCTTTATCTGCTGGGAACGACGATCCTTTCTCGATCAAATCAACGGGAACGCGATAGATGAGTGATAGTGTCTCAATGTGGGTCATTTACGACCACCCAAAAGATTACCCTAAAAACTTTGTCGCGCGCAGATGGGTAGTAGCTGGAAAGGGTGTCGGTAAATCTTGCCCCACGCAAGATGAAAAGCTGGCCGACACATTGCATGAGCTTCGAGAAAGCCTTCGTAGTCAGCACCCTGGATTAACGGTGATCCCACGGGATCAGGGAGACGATCCAGTAATCGTTGAAAGCTGGATTTAGCGCTTTAAATCAGACACATTGTTTTGTGGCAGCCAGATTTTCCAGTTTGGCAATGGCGTAAACTCTCTAACTGCAGGAAAGCGGACAGTGACAGAATGTGTGTCTGGAATCTGGTATCACGGGACCATTTTTAACACTTCGTCATTTTCCTTTTTTACGCATCTAGGGTCCGCTGATGCCGCCAAGCGGGCTTTGCTGAAGCAGATCTTCAATTATTGCATTCACCCAAAAAACTCCATGCCCTGGCATGATCTAGATCTGGCGAGGCCGAGACTGCTGAAACTTACCGTCCCGGCAATGAGAACCCGAAGAACCACCCTTGATCCTTTAAGCTCAACCACACTTCGATACGCCATGATCCTTGATGATCTGACGAATTCGGCAGACGAGGAGGAATGGCAAAACTTGTCGGACAAAATTACAGCGGATCTGAACCGAATTAAGGTCGAGAGACCGGACTTATCGAATTTTGATTTGTTTCATGCCAGACGCAACCTCCACATGCGGCACCTTTACCATTGCAAAGATGAGATTGCCTCGCGTTACAAAAGCCATGGCATCGATGCCTTCCTCTATCCAAACGAAGTCGAGGACAATGGACAGGACTCCTTGTGTGTAATTGATGGAGGCGTGCTTCAGATCGCCGAAGAGGCGCACCTGTCTTTCGAAGATATTGCCAGCTTCATACCAGGCAGCTGCTACGAGGCGCTTGGCTCTCGGGATTTCGAAGCAGATTTTCAATCCGTATTTTAGTCGAGCGTCTGATACTGGCCGGTCAAGGCTCAGTCAGACCATTCATTACCCAAGGTTCGCGCATGAGTAATACTGATTATCCCATCGTCGACGACATGATCCCCTTTGTTTCCCGCATGCGGTGCAAGTTTCAGAATTTAATGTCTGACATTGGCCGAAGATTTGAAGACCACGAAGCCCGGTCATTCACGGACCTTGACGTTAACCAAGCCTGCATCCAGTTCATACGATTCAAAGATACACTTGACGTCACTCTAATGGGGAAGGGGCACCGCAGCCTCGGAGATTGCACCTCACCCTCTGACTATCTGCATTTGATGCTGCCTGGCATTGTGTTTCAATACGGGGATTCCACAGCTTCCGAAGCGGTCGACCCCGAATATGTCATGGGTTCACCGTGGCGAGGCCACCAATTTCCAAAGGACCCGGATGAGGTGATCAGGAAACTGAACAGCGCGAAGAAGGGTGATAAAGATCGAGCGAAGTATCTGAGGATTGGAATGCTTCCCCTTTATGTCGCTCAGGAAGGCAAAAACAGGGTTTCTCTCTTCCGCATCTGCAAGCGAGACATTGAGGCTGAAGTGTGCCAGGCGAACATTGAAAGCCTGCCAAGCATTTGCCTTGACATGTCAGGTACGCAGCATCTCATAACATGGAAGAACGAGCACGGTGTTACAATGTTTGCATCGATCCCGTACCCCACAATCGCTCTTCCTATTTATAGGTTGCTCGGCGCGCAAATCCACTCAAAGCGGTTGCCGGTTCCGGCGAAGATGGTGACCGATAGCCGAGGGGCTTCGATATATGCTCTGACGAACGCTGTTGGGATGCCTTGACCTTATCTGGCGCAACCTTCGATGGACGGAGACAGTGCGCGGGATCGCCCTTGATTGCGTCAGGATTTACCGAACGATCGGGATATCACTCCAACGTGTTGTGTAGCTGGGCGAACGATGGCTGGATGTCATGTACCAGTTTTGCCCAGAAGGTTTGGGAACTCGTCCGATGGTGACAGCATTGCGTCCAAACCGGTCGGAAAGTTTATCGATCGCGGCCATTAGCGTGTTGTTTGTGTCGGGTTTGATCGAGAAGAGATCAACTGGCGCGTCTTCCGGTCGGCAGATGTCGACAAGAAGAATGCCCGCTTTCTTGATTTCCAATCCCGGCGCCCAGATGCGGTTGAGGTTCTGACCAATTAGCCGGCACATTATGCGCGTATCATTGGTGGCAGGGTAAAAACCGATTTCGCAGCTTCTTGAGAATTGCGGTCGATTGCTTTTGAATCTGTTGCTGAGTATGAATATTTGTGCGCGAGAAGAAAAAAGACCCAGTCGGCGCAATTTAGAGCAGGCGCGCCCTGCAAATGAATTCAGAACCTCGTTTAATTCGTCCCTGCCGGATATTTCTTTACCCATGGATCGGGAAACACAAACTGTTTCACGTTGATCGGGGTTGTCATCGAGTGGGATGCAGCGGACACCCCGCAATTCTCGAACGGTCCGAAGTCCGCCGACGGCCATGAGGGATCGCGCCTGTCCATCGGGCATGTCTCTCAGGTCAATTGCGCGCGATATACCCATTCCTGCGAGCTTCTGGGAATATCGGCGGCCAATTCCCCAAACATCCGACACTTCCGTTCGTGCCAGGGCCAAATCAATCCATTTCTGATCATCAAGCACCAGGACACCATTCGCCTTGGAAGACTTCTTGGCGAGCCGATTGGCAACCTTGGCCAACGTTTTTGTGCGGGAAATGCCTATTCCAACCGGAATACCCGTTTCATGCTTGATTTTTGCCCTCAACTTGCGGGCCCATTCAGTCAGGTCACATTTCATGCCATCAAGATCAACAAAAATCTCGTCTATAGAATAGACCGCGCTATCGGGCACCTCGCCAGCAATCAGGCTCATGACCCTTCTGCTGATATCACCATAAAGCGCGTAATTACTGGATTTGACAATAACGGCATGCTGCTTGACCAGATCACTCACCTGAAAAAGCGGCTGCCCCATTTTTATACCCAATGCTTTGGCTTCGTTGCTTCGAGCTATGATCGCACCGTCATTGTTTATATTACATTTAATATAGTTCGTTATTATTCAGAGCTCTGATTTAAAAGAGTAAATACAAGTATATTATTATTTTTGTTCATACAAAAACTGTTCAGTCAAATTGTATAGGCGGTTAGAAGATAAATGCATCAACACTGACTCGATGAAAATAGATTGGCCAATTGATGATGATCGCATGTATGTAACCCTACAATGTAAATATACAGGATTGCATCTATCGGTGCGTAAACTCGAAATTATCAAGGTGAAAATAGATTTCTGGCTACCAAGTGTAAAAAGCCGACAGATGAATTTTGGGAACGGATCAGAAGAGATTTAAAGTTCTGAGTGCTGGCTGGTATGTCATTTAAAATGGGCGAGGGGTGAACTGTCTTGTATTAAAGTCAGCCTTGTCTGGTTCACCCCTCGCCCAATCAGTCAATATTGGGATGCTAGTAACTTGCTCGACGTAACCTCAGTGCATTCGCAATGACTGATACCGAGGATAAGCTCATGGCTGCAGCTGCAAACATTGGTGAGATGAGAATGCCAAAGAACGGATAGAGCAGACCCGCAGCAACAGGCACACCGGCTGCGTTATAGACCATCGCAAAGAAGAGGTTTTGCCGGATATTGCGCATCGTTGCTTCCGAGAGTTCTCGGGCTCTAACAATCCCGCTCAAGTCACCTTTGACGAGGGTGAAACCAGCACTTTCAATTGCAACATCAGCGCCCGTACCCATCGCAATTCCGACATCAGCCTGAGCAAGAGCAGGGGCGTCGTTGACGCCATCACCTGCCATGGCTACCTGATGGCCTTCAGCCTTGAGTTCCATAATTAAATTGGCTTTGTCTTCTGGGGAGACATCGGCCCGAATCTCGTCAATGGAAAGTTTATTGCCAACGGATTTTGCTGTTCGTTGGTTGTCACCGGTTGCCATGACGATTCTGAAGCCTTGCTTCTTGAGCGCCTTTAAAGCCTCCAACGTCGTGTCCTTGATCGGATCGGCTACGGAAATGAGCCCGGCAATTCTTCCATCAATAACGACATGCATTACCGTCTCCCCCATATCTCGCCGATCATTTGCTGTTTTATCAACAGCAGAATGATCGATATTGAGAGTCTGAAGGAGTTTACTATTACCTAGGGCAACCGACTTGCCATCCACCTTTCCGGTGACGCCCTGACCGGTTACAGCTTCAAAGTCCTCTGCCTTATCAAGGGACAAGCCGCGCTCCTGAGCAGCACTAACAATGGCGTCAGCCAATGGATGTTCGGATCCTTTTTCGAGCGCCGCAGCGACAGAGAGAACTTCCTCCTCCTGATAGTCTGATTGAGCGATTACACCTGCTAGTTTCGGTTTACCCTCTGTCAAAGTCCCGGTTTTATCGACGATGAGCACATCGACCTTCGCTAATCGCTCCAGGGCCTCTGCATTTTTAATGAGCACACCAATTTGCGCACCACGACCGGTAGCGGTCATGATTGACATTGGTGTTGCCAAACCAAGAGCGCAAGGACACGCAATGATCAGAACAGCGACTGCTGCGACAAGCCCGTATGACAATGACGGATCTGGTCCCCAGATGGCCCAAGCGACGAAGGCAACTAAAGCAACCAGGATAACAGCAGGCACAAACTTGCCTGCAACCGTGTCTGCAACCTTTTGGATTGGCGCTTTGCTTCGCTGAGCATTAGAGACCATATCAACGATTTGGCTCAAGACAGTATCTTTGCCAACCCGTTTGGCTTGGATAATCAGGCTGCCATTCCCGTTGATTGTTGCTCCGGTTACATCATCATCTGGATTCTTTTCAATTGGAACGGGTTCACCCGAGATCATGGATTCATCAACTGACGATCGTCCTTCAACGACAACGCCATCGACAGGTATCTTGTCACCTGGACGAACTCTCAAGCTCATTCCGACGGTCACATCTTCAAGAGGAACTTCCCGTTCAGAACCATCATCTTCAATAATGCGGGCTGTTTTTGCAGCAAGACCCAATAACGCCTTGATTGCCGAACCGGTTCGTTCCCGAGCCCCCAATTCCAACAGTTGGCCAAGAAGCACAAGTACAACGATGACAGCTGCAGCTTCGAAGTACACACCGACATGTCCCTGTGCATCTCTGAATCCATCAGGAAAAATGTCAGGAGAAATCACTGCGACGACGCTAAATATATAAGCTGCGCTAACACCCATCCCGATCAATGTGAACATGTTGAGAGAACGGTTCACCACAGAATTCCATCCACGAACCATGAATGGGAAGCCAGACCACAGGACGACAGGCGTTCCAAGAATTAACTCAACCCAAAGAGTAACGCGTTCTCCAATCATTTCTCGGATGAAACCCAAACCAACAAAGGGCCCCATCGTTAGGACAATCAGCGGCACCGTAAGAGCTGCGCCTAACCAGAATCTCTTTTTGAAGTCTTGAATCTCGGGGTTTGGTTCCTCATTTTCTGTTGGTATATCCATCGGTTCCAGTGCCATTCCGCAGATCGGACAGGAACCAGGTTCGGATCGTATGATCTCCGGATGCATCGGGCAGGTGTAGCGGCGAGAAGCGGATGACGAAGCGCTGTTTGCAGCAGATGTCTCTTCCTTTGCGGATAATACGCTTTCAGGAGAGCTATCGAACTTGCTCTTACATTTCTGGGAACAGAAGTAATATGTCTCATCGCCGTACGGTGAGCGTGGTGTATCGGAATCCAGCGTGACCG